>NZ_PSWC01000012.1:0-97185 GCF_002931535.1 Rathayibacter sp. AY1C6
GCGCGTCGCGCCCGGCACCCGCGACCTAGGGTGAGGGCATGCACCCGCTCGACGCCCAGGACCCGCTCGCGCACTGCCCCGAGCTGTTCGTCCGCACCCTCCGCCTCCTCCCGCCCGGAGCCCCGCGCATGAGGGTCACCGACACCAGCGACCTGTGGTGGCGCACCGCCGTCTTCTACAACCTCGACGTGAAGACGTTCATGGACTGGGACGACGACGGCGTCGGCGACCTCGAGGGCCTCGTCCACCGGATCGACTACCTGGCCGAGCTCGGCGTCAGCTGCCTCTGGCTCGCGCCGTTCTACCGGTCCCCCGGCCGCGACAACGGCTACGACATCAGCGACTTCTACGGAGTGGACGAGCGCTTCGGGCACCACGGCGACGTCGTCGAGGTGATCCGGACCGCCCACGACCGCGGGATGCGGGTGATCGTCGACCTCGTCGTCAACCACACCTCGGACCAGCACCCCTGGTTCCAGGCCGCCCGCTCCTCCCCCGACAGCCCGTACCGCGACTACTACGTCTGGCGCGACGAGCCGCCCGCCGATCAGCCCGCGAACGTGTTCCCGGACGCGGAGGACGGCGTCTGGTTCCGCGACGAGGAGGCGGGCCAGCACTACCTGCACCACTTCTACCGGCACCAGCCCGACCTCAACACCGAGAACCCGGCCGTGCGCGACGAGATCGCGAAGCTCATCGGGTTCTGGCTGCAGCTGGGCGTCGACGGCTTCCGGGTCGACGCGGTGCCGTACCTGATCGAGCCCGGCGCCCGCGACGAGCACGAGTGGCTGCGCCTGCTGCGCCGCTTCGTCTCGCGGCGCTCCGGCGAGGCGATGCTGCTGGGCGAGGTCAACGTGACCCGCGAGGAGCAGCTCGGCTTCTTCGGCGGCGAGGACGCGGACGAGCTGTCGATGCAGTTCGACTTCATCGGCAACCAGCGCCTCTACCTCGCGCTGGCCCGGGAGGAGGCGGCGCCGCTCGTCGAGGCGCTCGCGAGCCGCCCCGAGATCTCCGTCGGCAGCCAGTGGGCGAACTTCGCGCGCAACCACGACGAGCTCACCCTCGACCAGCTGAGCGACGACGAGCGCGACGAGGTCTTCGCGGCGTTCGCTCCGGAGCAGTCGCAGCGGATCCACGGGCGCGGCATCGTCCGCCGCCTCCCTCCGATGGTCGACGGCGACCCGCGCCGCGTCCGCCTGGTCCACAGCCTGGTCTTCTCGCTGCCCGGGACCCCGGTGCTCTACTACGGCGAGGAGATCGGGATGGGCGAGAACGCCGACATCCCGGGCCGCAGCGCCGTGCGGACCCCGATGCAGTGGAGCAGCGCCGCCAACGGCGGGTTCTCGCGCGCCGACGCCTCCGACCTGATCGCCGCCCCTCCCGGCGGCGGCTTCGGACCCGAGCACGTGAACGCGGCCGCGCAGCTCCAGGATCCGGACTCCCTCCTGGCCCACGTGAAGGGCCTCGCCTGGCTGTACCGGCGGTCGCCGGAGATCGGCTGGGGCGAGTTCACGCACCTCCCCTGCGACGAGCCGAGCGTGCTCGCGCACCGGATGTCCGCGTCGACCGGCACGACCGTCGCGGTGCACAACCTGGCGTCGAACCCGCGCACGGCGCACCTGACGCTCCCCGACACCCCCGCCGGGGCGCGGCTGGTCGACTCCCTCGGCGGCGAGTCGCTCCCGCTCGGCGAGGACGGCGCCGTATCGGTGCCCCTCGACGGCTACGGCGCGCGCTGGTTCCGCGTGGTCACGGAGGAGTCGCGCCGGCTGGTCTGAGCGGAGGGGCGGGGCTCTTCTCGACAGTCCAGGAGTCGTCGCAGTCGACCTCGAGTGCGGCGGCTCCTGCGTTCTCGCGCGAGCGAGCCGAGCGCGCGGCTCGAGAGTCCAGTAGTCGTCGCAGTCGCGCACGAGAGTGACAACTATTGGCGTTTCGAGGGGGGCGGGGCAGGAACGGAGGACGAAAGCACCCACCGCACGAAACGTTACGCTCATCGGTCCACAGCATCGTTGACGCCGCCACCCTCCCCCGCCTACCGTGAAGCGCAACGTTTCGCCCCCGCCGCCGCACCAGGAGGATCCGCATGGCCCCCACTCCGCCGAGCCACCGCGTCCTCGCCAGCGGCAGCCGCATCCCCGCCATCGGCGCCGGGACGTTCGGCTCCGACCGCTACGACGCCGAGACCGTCGGCCTCGCGGTCGAGCACTCCCTCCGCGCCGGCTTCCGCCTCCTCGACTGCGCCACCGTCTACGGCAACGAGCCGCGCGTCGGCCGGGCGATCGCCGACTCCGGAGTCGACCGCGACGAGCTCTTCGTCATGTCGAAGATCTGGAACGACGCGCACGAGCCCGCGGCGGCCGTCGCCTCCGTCGAGCGCTCGCTCGCCGATCTCGGCCTCGACGTGCTCGACGCCGTCTTCGTGCACTGGCCCTTCCCCAACCACCACCCGCCGCACGCCGAGACCGACGCACGCGATCCGCACGCCCGCCCGTACGTCCACGAGGCGTTCCTCGAGACCTGGCGCGCGCTCGAGAGCCTGGTCGACCGGGGCCTCGTCCGGCACCTCGGCACCTCCAACGTCACGATCCCCAAGCTCGAGCGGATCCTCGCCGACGTCCGCATCGCCCCGCAGCTGAACGAGATGGAGCTGCACCCCTGCTTCCAGCAGCCGGAGCTCTTCCGCTTCTGCCTCGACCACCGCATCCAGCCGATCGGCTACTCGCCGCTGGGCTCGCCGTCGCGGCCGGAGCGCGATCGGGTGGAGGGCGACATCGTCGACATCGAGCACCCCGCGGTGCGGGCGATCGCCGACGAGCGGGGCGTGCATCCGGCCGTCGTGTGCCTCGCCTGGGCGGTGAACCGCGGCCAGATCCCGATCCCGTTCGCGGTGAAGCCGGAGCAGATCGAGGCGAACCTGGCCGCCGCCTCCCTGGTGCTCACGGCCGAGGAGCAGGAGGCGCTGCGCGGCGCCGAGCGCAACAACCGCCTGATCAAGGGCCAGGTCTTCCTCTGGCCCGGCAGCACCGGCTGGCTCGACCTGTGGGACGCCGACGGCACGATCCCGGGCTGGAGCGGCTACGGCTCGCCCCGCGCCACCCTGTGACGTGGCCACCTACAAGGACCTGCAGCGGCTGACCGGCCTCTCGCTCTCGACCATCTCGAAGCACTACAACGGGCTCCCCGTGCGCCCCGAGAACCGGGCGGCGATCGAGGCGGCGGCCGCCGAGGTCGGCTTCCGGGTCAACGGCTTCGCTCGAGGCCTGCGCTCGCGGCGCTCCCGCACGGTCGGAGTGCTGCTGCCCGCCCTCGACAACGAGTTCCACCTCTCGATCATCGCGGGCCTCGAGCGGGCCCTGCGCGAGGAGGGCATCGGCGTGCTGGTCGGCGTGAGCCGCCCCGAGCCGGGAGCCGCGGTCGACCTGCTGCTCGAGAAGATGGTCGACGGGATCGTGGCGGTGCCGTCCGCGGGCGACGTCGACGCGCTGCGCCGCGCCTCCGAGCAGGGCACCCCCGTGGTGGCCGTCGACTGGATCGACGACGCACTGGTCACCGATCGCGTCGCGCTCGACAACGCGGGCGCCGGCGCCTCCGCCGCCCGCCACCTCCTCGACCACGGCCACCGCTCGATCGCGGTGCTCGGCGGGGAGGACGGAGTGTCCTCCACCCGGGAGCGGACCGCCGGCTTCCTCGCCGCACTGGCCGAGCGCGGCGTCCACCCCGCCGCCGACGCCGTGGTGCGCGGCCCGCTGACGGTCGAGAGCGGAGTCGCCGCCGTCGAGCGGATCCTCGCCCTGAGCCCCCGGCCGACCGCCCTGTTCGCGAGCAACCGCGAGCTGACGGTCGGCGCCCTGATCGCCCTCGGCGACTCCGGACTGCGCGTGCCGACGGACCTCTCCGTCGTCGGCTTCGACAACGTCGAGCTGGCCTGCGTGGTCCGCCCGCACCTGACCACGATCGCCCAGCCGACGGAGGCGATCGCCGCCGAGGCCGCCGCCCTCGTCCGCCTCCGCCTCGACTCCGGGGCGGAGCAGCCCGGTCCCCAGGAGCGGAGGCTCCCCGGCCGCCTGCTCGCCGGCTCGTCCGTCGCCCACCTCCACGACCTCTAGGAGCTCCTCTTGCTGACCACGACCCTCCTCCACCCCGAGATCCTGCACGCGCTCGCCCGCGCGGGCCACGGCTCCCGCGTCCTCATCGCCGACGGCAACCACCCCGTCGGCACCACGCTCGGACCGAACTCCGCGCTGGTGCATCTGAACCTCCGGCCCGACATGCTGACCGTCGACGAGATCCTCGACGCCCTGCTCTCGGCGATCGTCGTCGAGGAGGCGACGGTCATGACGCCCGCGCCCGGGATCGACGTCCCCGCGCAGGACGCCTTCCGCCGGTCCCTCGACGGCGTCCCCTTCACCTCGCTCGAGCGGCACGCCTTCTACGCCGAGGCGCGCACGCCCGACGTCGCGCTCACCATCGCCTCGGGCGACCGCCGCATCTACGCGAACCTCATCCTCACGATCGGCGTGCGCCCGGCCGACGCGTCCTGAGCGGGCGGACGGGCGGGCCTCGTCCCGCCCGACCCGCTCCCTGAGAGTCCACGAGGCGTTCTCACGGCCGGCATCCCTACTCTGGTCGGCGTGGATCTCGACACCCTCCTCAACATCGGCCTCGTCGTTCTGTTCGTCCTCCTCGGAGGCGTCTTCGCGGGCACCGAGATGGCCATCGTCAGCCTCCGCGAGAGCCAGGTCCGCGCGATCGAGGCCGGCAGCGAGCGCGGCCGGCGCATCGCCGAGCTCGTCCGCAACCCCAACACGTTCCTCTCCGCGGTCCAGATCGGAGTCACGCTCGCCGGCTTCTTCTCCTCGGCGTACGGCGCCTCGACCATCGCGCCCGACCTCGTGCCGCCGCTGCAGTCGCTCGGCCTCTCGGCCTCCGCCGCCTCGACCGTCGCCCTGATCCTGATGACCCTCGTCATCGCGTACCTCTCCCTGGTGCTGGGCGAGCTGGTCCCCAAGCGCCTGGCGATGCAGAAGTCCGTCGCGTTCACCAAGGCCCTCGCGCCCCCGCTCAACGCCCTCGCGCGCCTGATGCGCCCCGTGATCTGGCTGCTGTCCGTCTCGACCGACGCCGTCGTCCGCCTCCTCGGCGCCGACCCGCGCGAGAAGGGCGAGAGCGTCTCGGCCGACGAGGTGCGCGACATGATCTCCAGCAACACCGAGATCCACGAGGACAGCCGCCGGCTGCTCACCGACATCTTCCGCGCGGACGACCGCCGCGTCGCCGAGGTGATGCGCCCGCGCCCGGACGTCGACTTCCTCCGCGGCGCGCTCAGCGTGGCCGAGGGCTACGCGGCGGTCCTCGACCAGCCGCACTCGCGCTACCCGGTGGTCGGCGACGACTTCGACGACGTGCTCGGCTTCGTCCACGTGCGCGACCTGATGTCCGCGTTCCCGGAGGCGGGCCGCGCCGGCACCGCGAGCAGCGTCGCCGACATCACCCGCCCGATCCTCGCGGTCCCCGGCACGACGAAGGTGCTCGCGGCCCTGCGCACCATGCGCCAGGACGGCCACCAGATCGCCGTCGTCATCGACGAGTACGGGGGAACCGACGGCATCATCACGCTGGAGGACCTGCTCGAGGAGCTCGTCGGCGAGATCTACGACGAGTACGACGGCGCCCGCCAGGCGGTCGACGCGAAGGCGGCCGAGCAGCTGCACGACGTCGACGGCGGGATGATCCTCGAGGACCTGGCGGAGCAGCTGGGCATCGAGCTGCCCGAGGGTCCGTACGAGACGGTCGGCGGCTTCGTCCTCGACCGGATCGGCCGTGTGGCCGTCGTGGGCGACTCCGTGCTCGTTGGCGACCACCTGCTCCGCGTGGCCGAGACGGACCGCTACCGCATCTCGCGGCTGACCCTCGTGCCGCAGCCCGCGTCGGAGCCGAGCCCGCCGACGGCGCCCGCCGTCTGACGGGCGACCGGCCGCGCCTAGGGCAGAGGGCCCTCCACCCAGCGCGTGGCGGCGCGGCCGCGGGCTCCGGGCTGCGCGATCCACAGTCCGCCGGCGTGCGGATGACGCGCCCGCTCGTCCGCCGAGAGGTCGCGTGATGCGGAGGTGACGACCGCGAAGTCCAGGTCCTCGCCCGCGAAGGCGATGCTGGAGGAGTGCGGGGCGTCGATCCTGATGCCCTCGCCCTCGACCGGGCTGCCGTCGGCCTCGAACACGCGGACGCCGCTCCCGCCCCAGACCGCGACCCACACGCGGCCGTCGGCGTCCACGGTCAGTCCGTCGGCGAACACGCCCTCCTCGAGCTCGACGAACGGCTCGCGCGGGCCGTGCTCGGCGTCCGCGTAGGAGCGGCGGTGGATCACGCCCGACTCGGTGTCGGCCGAGTACAGCACAGAGCCGTCCGGCGAGAAGCCGAGTCCGTTCGAGAGCCGCAGGTCGTCGTCGAGCACGGTGACGGATCCGTCGTGCTCGATGCGCAGCAGGACGTCGTCGCCCGCCGACTCGCCGAGGGTCAGCGAGCCGACCAGGAGGCGCCCCTGCGGGTCGATCGTGCCGTCGTTGAAGCGGTGCCCCTCCGGCAGCAGCTCGGAGCCGCGCGTGAGGGAGCCGTCGACCTCCAGGATCGCGAGCCGCCGGGTCAGCGCGACGAGCGTCCGCCCGTCGCCCAGGGGCAGCGCGGCGCCGACCTGCTCGCCGACGTCGGTGCGCGAGATCGCTCCGATCCCCTCCGCGGTGACGGGGGCGGACAGGACCGCGCCGGCCTCGATGTCGACCCAGGTGAGGCGGGCGGTGTCCGGATCCCAGACGGGCCCCTCGCTGAGGACGTAGGTGGGGGTGCCCGCGGGCGTCGCGTCGATCATGCCTCCACGCTAGGCCGAGGAGGCGGGCGGTGTCAGGCCCCGCGGGACGGATCCGGGCTCGCGTCCACCGCGCCTCGCTCCGGATCCGTACCGACGAGCTCCGCGCCGCGCTCCGCCTCCGGGTGGGCACCGATCCCCGGGATACACCCGCTCGGCGGTCCCTGACAAGGGGTGAATAGCCCGGCGATATGGAGCCGCCCGCGGGTCTAGTGTCGTCTCGCCGCGCTCGGGACAGCGTTCCTCCGCAACGACGCCGGGGCGACAGGAAGGCGCTCGCCATGTCGACATCCACCAGTCCGCGCGGCCCGGTCCGGAGCCTCGTGCCCGCCCGCATCGACAGGCTCCCCTGGACCCGCTTCCACTGGTCGATCGTCGTCGGCCTCGGCTTCTCGTGGGTGCTGGACGGACTCGAGATCCAGATCGTCGCCTCCGCCGGCTTCGCGAAGGAGTTCGGGCTCTCGGCCTTCGAGGTCGGCCTGCTCGGCACGATCTACCTGTGCGGGCAGATCGCGGGCGCCCTGATCTTCGGGCGACTGAGCGACAAGCTCGGGCGGCGCAAGCTGTTCATCCTGACGCTCGTCATCTACCTGGTCGCCAGCGGCCTGGCGGGACTCGCGCCGAACTACGTCTTCCTCGCCGTGTTCCGCTTCTTCGCGGGCATGGGGATCGGCGGCGAGTACGCGGCGATCAACTCCGCGATCGACGAGCTCATCCCCTCCAAGTACCGCGGCCGCGTCGACATCGCGATCAACGGCACCTACTGGGGCGGCGCGGCTCTGGGTTCCGCGGCCAACCTATTCTTCCTGAACGACGCGCTCTTCGCCGAGAACGTCGGCTGGCGCCTCGGCTTCTTCCTCGGCCCGATCCTCGGACTGGCGATCATCTACCTCCGCCGCCACATCCCCGAGAGCCCCCGCTGGCTGATGACGCACGGCCGCGAGGAGGAGGCGGAGCGCACCGTCGACGAGATCGAGCGCCGGGTGAAGGCCGAGGGCGGTGTGCTCGAGCCGGTCGACGACGCGAAGGCGATCACCGTGAAGGCGACGGAGAGCATCCCGTTCCGCACCATCGCCCGGGTGCTGCTGCGGCAGTACCCCAAGCGGACGCTGGTGGGCGCGACGATGATGATCACCCAGTCGTTCCTCTACAACGCGATCTTCTTCACCTACGCGCTGGTGCTCGAGAACTTCTACGGAGTCGAGCAGAGTGCGATCTCGTACTTCTTCTTCCCGTTCGCGATCGGCAACCTCGTCGGGCCGCTGGTGCTCGGCCACCTGTTCGACGTGTGGGGCCGGCGGAAGATGATCTTCCTCACCTACGGCGTCTCGGGAGCGGTCCTGGCCGTCTCGGCGGTCCTCTTCAGCATGGACGTCCTGACCGCGACGACGCAGACGATCCTCTGGTGCGTGTCGTTCTTCTTCGCCTCCGCGGGAGCCTCGAGCGCCTACCTCACCGTGAGTGAGATCTTCCCGCTCGAGCTGCGCAGCCAGGCGATCTCGTACTTCTTCACCCTCGGCCAGATCGCCGGAGCGGTCGCCCCCGCCCTCTACGGCGCCCTGATCGGCGACGGCAGCGACCGCGGACCGCTGACGATCGGCTACTTCGTCGGCGCCGCCGTGATGATCCTCGGCGGCGTGATCGCCCTGATCTTCGGCGTGGACGCCGAGCGCCGCAGCCTCGAGAGCATCACCGAGCCCCTGTCGACCGTGAAGTCCTGAGGGCGGACCGCCGCCCGCCGGCCGAGCGCCGCCCGGAGCCGGCGTCTCGGAGCCGGCGTCTCGCAACCGGCCTTCCGGAGCCGACGTGAGCCGGCGTCAGTGGGCCGGGCGGTAGCCGGTCCGGTCGTCGGGGGTGATCGAGCGGAGGACGCGGGCGGGGACGCCGGCCGCGATGGTGAGCGGAGGGACGTCGCGGGTGACGACGCTGCCCGAGCCGATCACGGCCCCGTCGCCGATGGTGACGCCCTGGTTGATCGTGACGCCGCCGCCGATCCAGACGCCGTCGCCGACGACGACCGGCTTCGCAGTGCAGGCGCCGGCGGCGCGCTCGGCCGGGTCGAGGGCGTGGTTCGACGTGTAGATCGCGACGCGGGGGCCGAACAGCACGTCGTCGCCGATCGTGATGGGGGCGCCGTCGAGCAGGATGCAGTCGAAGTTCGCGTAGAAGCGGTCGCCGATCGTGATGTTGAACCCGAACTCGCAGCGGAACGTCGGCTCGAGGTGCGCGTCCGCGCCCACGGAGGCGACGAGCTCGCGGAGCAGTGCCTCCCGCTCGACCGGCGGACGCCCGAAGCTCGCGTTGTACGCGTTCGAGGCGAGGACCGCCCGCTCGCGCGCGGCGACCAGCTCGGGGGTCATGTCGTCGTACACGGCGCCGGTCAGGATGTGCGCGCGCTGGTCCTCGAGGGTCATCGTCGTCCGTTCGTCGGTGTCGACGCCCCGACGGGCGTCCGCGCCCACGCTACGGGGCCGCGCGCCGGGACACCGCTCCTCCGCCGACGCACCGCTCCTGCAGCGATGACTCGATGACGGAGCGGCGTCTCGGCGGAATCGCGCAGCAGGAGCGGCACCTCGGCGCCGCCACGCCCCGCCCCGCTGCAGGCGTCAGCCCACGTGCACGCCCGGTCGGCGGTCGCGGCGGGACTCCGCGCGGCGGAGGACCTCGCGGGTGACGGGGGCGACCTCGCCGGTGCCGGTGATGAGGAAGCGGAACATGTTCGAGATGGGGCCGCCCTCGGTCCACTCGAAGTAGACGTCCGGGATCACGCCGGTGAGGTCGCGGATCTCGAGCAGCACCGTGGCGATGGTGTTCGGGATGTTGCCGCTGGTCACCGTCAGCACGCGGAAGCCGTGGCAGACGCGGCCCTGCACGACCAGGTCCTCCTCGAAGTCGGAGGAGTCGGTGGTGTGCACCTCGAGGAAGAGCACCGGCCCGCGCATGGGCAGGTTGCTGTCGCGCTGCTCCTCCGCCAGCTTGTCCCGGTACTCCGCCTCGGAGCCGTCGTCGGGCTCGTTCGCGAGGATGCGGATCACGCCGTAGTCGTCGGCGTCCGTGGTGAGGAAGTCGATCGCGGCGGCGTCGAACACCACGGAGGTGGCGCGCAGCTGGAACGAGCGGTGCACCCGCGAGACGAGCGAGACCGCGAGGATGCCGACGATGAAGACCGCCGCGATCCGCACGCCGTCGGGCCTCTCGACCACGTTCACGACCGTCGTGTAGACGAAGACCAGCGCGATGACCGCGAAGCCCACGGCGCGCTTGCGCTGCTTCCTGCGCTTCGCCGAGAGGAACACGGCGACGGACGCGGAGGTGATCAGCACCAGCACGCCGGTCGCGTAGGCGCCGCCCTGCGCGTCGACGTCGGCGCGGAAGAGGATCGTGATGACGAAGGCCACGACGGTGAAGACCAGCACGAGCGGACGGACGGCGCCGGCCCACTGCGGAGCCATGCCGTAGCGGGGCAGGTAGCGCGGGACGATGTTGAGCAGGCCGGCCAGCGCGGAGGCGCCCGCGAACCAGAGGATGCAGATCGTCGCGACGTCGTAGACCGTGCCGAAGCCCTCGCCGAGGTACTCGTGCGCGAGGTAGGCCAGCGCGCGGCCGTTGGCCTCGCCGCCCGGCTGGAACTGCGCCTGCGGGATGAGCAGCGTGGTGACGAAGCTCGAGGTGATGAGGAACGCCGACATCGTGACGGCGGCGGTGATGAGCAGCCGCTTCGCCCCGCGGATGCGGCCGACCGGGGCGTCCTCGGTGTCGCCCGCGTCGCCGCGGATCTGCGGCATGACAGCAACCCCGGTCTCGAAGCCGGAGAGCCCGAGCGCGAGCTTGGGGAACACGATGAGCGCGATGCCGACCATGATCAGCGGATTCCCGTGCTGGGTCGTGAGCGCCGACCACCAGTCGCCGATGACGACGGGGTTCTCGGCCACGTGCCCGATCGCCACGGCGATCACGATCGCGTTGAGCAGGAGGAACACGGCCACGAGCACGACTGCGATCGAGATGGCCTCGCGGAACCCGCGGAGGAACACGATCCCCAGCAGGGCGATCAGCCCCAGCGTGAGCGGCACCTCCGCCCCGTGGAACCAGGCGGGAGCGAACGGGTTCTCGACCGCGTGCGCCGTCGCGTCGGCCGCCGAGAGGGTGATCGTGATCATGAAGTCGGTGGCCGCGAACCCCAGCAGCACCAGCACGAAGAGCTTGCCGCCCCACCAGGGCAGCAGGCGCTCGAGCATCGCGATCGACCCCTCGCCGCGGAAGCTCTCGCGGGCCACGCGGCGGTAGACGGGGAGCGCGCCGAGGAGCGTCAGCACCACCAGGACGATCGTCGCGAGCGGCGAGACCAGGCCCGCGGCGAGCGCCGCGATCGCCGGCTGGTAGCCGAGGGTGGAGAAGTAGTCGACGCCGGTGAGGCACATGACGCGCCACCACGAGTGCGTCCTGCCGGTGGCCGCGTGGGGGCCGGGGTGGGCTCCGGAGTCGTCGCGGAGGCCCTCGAGGAGCCACGCCTTCACCCCGCCCGCGCGCGCGGAGGAGAGAGGGGAGGGTTCGAGGGCGTCGGGGTCGCCACGGACGACGGAAGAGGTCACTGGATGTTTCTACTCGCCGTGAGGAGCGCGCCCGCCCGGAATGAGCGGATCCTCACGCTTTCCTCACGGGTAATCGGCTGGGGAGGGACGTCGACGCGCGATCCCGCGCCGTGAGGGCATCGTGAGCGTCGCGCGAGCGGACCGTGCGGATCGGCCCGGTACGCGTCCGCGTTCCGTCAGGATCCCCTCGCACCCGCCGTCGCGGGCCGACGATGGCGCTCGTGCACCTGCTCCTCCGCCTCCTCGACGCCGGCCCCCGCTGGGGCCGCCACACCGTCGGTGCGAGCCGCTACGGCGTCGTCCGGAGCGAGCTCGTCGTCTTCGCGCCCGGCACCTCCGTCGAGGAGCGGACGCGCCTCCGCCTGCACGCGGCCGGTCCGCAGCTGGTCGTTGCCGTGACGGCCGCCGGCGCCGTCGGGACGCTCGCGCTCGACCGGCTGCCGCTCCTCCTGCTGGCCGCGCTCGCCCTGCCGACCGCGTCGCTCCTGCTCCTCTCGGCCCGCGCGACCCGCCGCCTCCGCCGGGCCTGCGCCCGCCGGCTCGTGATCGCGGACGTCGACTCCCCCGCCGTCGCCGAGCAGGCGGCGATCGCGGCCGTGCTGCGGCGGGCCGACCGGCTGCTCGACGCCGGCGTCCTCACTCCGCTCGAGCACGAGGAGGTGTGGGCCTGCGCCCACGACCGGGTCGCGGGCCGCGTGGCTGACCGCCGCTCCCAGCCCCGAGCGGGAGGATCGGGGACGTCCGCCACCGATGGGAGCCCCTCATGACCACACCGCGCCGCGCACTGATCCTCGTCGACGTGCAGCAGGAGTACTTCAGCGGTCCGCTCGAGATCCAGTACCCGCCGCACGCGCAGTCGCTGCCGAGGATCGCCGCCGCCCTCGACTCCGCCGCCGCCGCGGGCCTCCCGATCGCCGTCGTCCAGCACAGTGCGGGCGAGGGAGCGCCGATCTTCGACCCGTCGGGCCCGTCCTTCGCGCTGCACCCGGAGATCGAGAAGCGCCGCTCGGACTCGTGGAAGAGCGTCACGAAGCGGTTCGGCACGGTCTTCGCGGGGACCGACCTGCTCGACTGGCTCCGCGAGCACGACGTCGACACGATCACCCTCGTCGGCTACATGACCAACAACTGCATCCTCGCCTCGGCCGCCGAGGCGGAGACGCACGGGCTCCGCGCCGAGGTCCTCTCGGACGCGACGGGCGCGATCGCGATCGCGAACGACGCCGGCTCCATCGACGCGCACTCCCTGCACACCACGCTGATGGCGCTGCTCAACTCGAACTTCGCCGCCGTCGCCCCGACCACCGTCTGGATCTCGGCGCTGAAGGGCGAGTACACGCTCCCGATGAGCAGCCTGCCCGAGTCGGCGACGGCGGGCGCCGCTCGCTGACCCCTCCGCGCGAGACGCCGCTCCGGTGCGGCCGGACACAGCGTGTCGCGGACCGGAGCGGCACCTCGCGGAGGGAGGACGGTGCGCCTCAGCGCAGCGACTCGAGCACGGCCTCCAGCTCGTCCACGGCGAAGTCGATCTCGGCGGCGGTGACCACCAGCGGCGGCGCCAGGCGGATCGTCGAGCCGTGCGTGTCCTTGGCCAGCACTCCGCGGGCCATCAGGGCCTCGCAGACGGCGCGGCCCGAGGCGAGCCCCGGGTCGATGTCGATGCCGGCCCAGAGTCCGGCGCCGCGGACGGCGACCACTCCGCGGCCGATGAGCGCCTCGAGGCGGGCGTGCAGCTGGGCGCCGCGCTCGCGGGCGAGGGCCTGGTACTCGCCGGTCGCGAGCATCTCGACGACCGCGAGGCCGACGGCGGCGGCGAGCGGGTTGCCGCCGAAGGTGGAGCCGTGCTGGCCCGGCTGCAGGACGCCGAGCACGTCGGCGTCCGCGACCACGGCCGAGACGGGGACGATGCCGCCGCCGAGCGCCTTGCCGAGCAGGTAGACGTCGGGGACGACTCCGCCCAGGTCGCAGGCGAAGGTGGCGCCGGTGCGGCCGAGGCCGGACTGGATCTCGTCGGCGATGAAGAGGACGTTGCGGCGCGCGGTGATCTCGCGGACGGCCGGGAGGTAGTCGGCCGGCGGCACGACGATGCCCGCCTCACCCTGGATCGGCTCGATCAGCACGGCGACGGTGTCGTCGTCGATCGCGGCCTCGAGGGCCTCCGCGTCCCCGAACGGGACCGTGCGGAATCCGGGCGTGAACGGGGCGAAGCCGTCGCGCGCCTCCGCGTCGTCGCTGAACGAGATGATCGTGGTCGTGCGGCCGTGGAAGTTGCCCGCCGCGACGATGATGTTCGCCCGGCCCGGAGCGACGCCCTTGACCCGGTAGCCCCAGGCGCGGGCGACCTTGATGCCCGACTCGACCGCCTCCGCGCCCGTGTTCATCGGCAGGACCATGTCCTTGCCGGCGAGCGCGGCGAGCGCCGTGACGAACGGGCCGAGGCGGTCGTTGTGGAACGCGCGGCTGGTCAGGGTGACGCGGCCGAGCTGCTCGCGGGCCGCCTCCAGCAGCACCGGGTGCGAGTGGCCGAAGTTCACGGCGGAGTAGGCGGCGAGGCAGTCGAGGTAGCGGACGCCCTCGACGTCGGTGATCCAGGCGCCCTCGCCGGTGGCCGCGACGACGGGCAGCGGGTGGTAGTTGTGGGCGGCGTGCTCCTCCTCCGCGGCGATGAGGGCGGTGGAGCGGGCGGTGTCGGTGTCGGTGTCGGTGATGCTCATGTCGTTCCTCCTGAGGGGACGATCGACTCTCCAGGAGTCGTCGCACTCGGCGTCGAGTGCGACGGATCGTGGACAGTGGAGGGTGGGTCGGCGCTGCGGGTCGCCGACCACGGGGAGTGGGTCAGCGGCGCAGCTCGAGCGTGCAGCACTTCACGCCGCCGCCGCCGAGCAGCAGCTCGGACAGGTCGACGCCGATCGGGTTGTAGCCGCGCTCGCGCAGCTGGCGCTCGAAGCCCGTCGCACGGGACGCGATGACGACGTTGAGGCCGTCGGAGAAGGAGTTGAGCCCGAGCACGGACGCGTCCTCCTCCGAGACGAGGATCGCGTCGGGGTAGAGCTCGCGGAGGGTGCGGTTGCCCTCCTCGCTGAACGCGCTCGGAAGGTAGGCGATGTTCGTGTCGTCGAGCACGGCGATCGCGGTGTCGAGGTGGTAGAACGACGGGTTCACGAGCTCGAGCGTGACGACCTCGCGGCCGAAGACGCGGGCGACCTCGGCGTGCGAGTCGGAGGCGGAGCGGAAGCCCGTGCCGGCGAGGATCCGCTCGCCGACGAGGAGGAAGTCGCCCTCGCCCTCGTTGACCTCCTCGGGGACGCGGACGTCGAAGCCGGCCGAGCGGAACCAGTCCATGTACGCCGGGCCCTCGGGCTGGCGCTCGGGGTAGGTGAAGGAGGCACCGTAGGCGATGCCGTCGATCACGAATCCGCCGTTGGCCGCGTAGACCATGTCCGGCAGTCCGGCCTCGGGCTCGATCAGCTCGATCGTGAAGCCGAGATCGGCGTAGGTGTCGTAGAGGGTCTGCCACTGCCGGACGGCGAGGGAGGTGTCGGTGGGGACCTGCGGGTCCATCCACGGATTGATGCGGTAGACGACGGTGAAGTGCTCGGGACGGCACATCAGGATCGTCTTCGCGACGGGAGTTCGGGCGGGTGCCTCTGCGAGCACGGCGGTATCGGTCATTCGAGTCCTCCTGCGAAAGGATGCGGATGAGCGGACCGGGTCCAGTGGCTCCGTGCCCCGCGCATGACGCAGCGGGATGGAGCACGCTCGCGCCCAGTCTTGCACGCGCCGATCGTGCGGTTCTCGCCGTAGAGCGCACGGAACGCGCGTGAACGGTGGGTGCAGCGCGGGAAACCACCGCGGCTCTCGCGCGGGGCACTGTGATGCCGCCGCGGATCCTCTTCCCCGCCCTGAGGCAGGGGCTTTCGGAGCAACGACGTTGCGCCTCTCGGCGAGAAGGCCTTATCCCTCTCTCTTGTCATCGCGCTGATGACATCTGTGGAATCCGCCGAATTCTGCCCTGAATGGGGGACTTAGTGCAGCGATAAGCGGCATGGGACGATCCCTCCGGCCCGACAGTCGTCGGCCTTCTCGCTCCGACGAATCCGGATGCCCTCCTCCATGCGAACGAAGACCCTCAGCGTCTCCCTTTTCCTCGCCCTGCTCCTCTCCCTCTTCGTCGCGACCCCGGCCCAGGCCGCGGGCTCGCCGGCTGCGCCGACGAACGTGACCGTGACCGACAACGACTGCACCGATGCGGTCACCGTCTCCTGGACGCCGTCCGCGTCGGCGACGGCCGGATATCGGATCCACGTGTCCGCCCGCTACTCGGCCTACTACTACGAAGACAACTACGGGAAGTCCTATTCGGTGAGCCTCGTCGAGACCGGGAAGACCACGACCGCCACGATCAACCTCCCCCGCTCGCAGAAGAACTATGCCTTCGAGGTGTCGAGCGTGACCGACCTCCGGGCGCCCTTCGCGGGCGGCACCGACGGCCTGCCGCTCGTTGCGTCGTCGACGCAGAGCTCGCCGAGCGAAGCCTCGTTCTTGCACTTCTGGGACGTCCCCGCACCGGGAGATTTGAGCGTTGCAGCGGACGCGTCCACGTATCTGGCTTCCGCCCGATGGGCACGACCGTCGGTCAATGGCCAGGCCTGCAACTTCGACGAGTACCGCTACACCATCAACGACTTGGCGTCATCCGACGACCCGACCGACCACGGCTACTTTGATGGCAGCCTTCCATTTACAGACACCTCCTACGACTTCCCGTACCTGCCCCACCACCGGTACGTCTTCTGCCTCTGGGCGACCTCTGAGAGCGAGGAGTCGTACGAAGGGGGAGACCACAACACCTATGCGGACTCTCCCGCCTCTTGCGCCACCTTCGGCGCCGACATCTCGGCGCCCTATTCGCCTGGCGGCGTGTACGCCGACTCCTCCGGCACCTCCATCACGGTCCAGTGGGACGCCCCGTACTACGACGGCGGCAGCCCCATCACGGGCTACAGAGTCAGCCGCAACGGCACAGACGCGGCCGGCAGCGGCCCCTGGTCGACCGTCGTCTCGGCCGACCGCCGCTCGCAGACCTTCACGAACCTCCGGCCCAACACGTCCTACTCCTTCACCGTCCAGGCCATCAACGCGCTCGGCAGCAGTTCACCGACGACCTTCGTCCAGACCGCCGACCCGTACGAAGCCCCGTCCGTTCCCACGCGCGTCGCCGGCACCACGAACGACAGCGTGCGATCCGCGACGATCTCCTGGGCGCCTCCGGAGTCGGCCGGCAACCCGGCGATCACCGGCTACCGCGTCTCGCGCAACGGCGTCGACAACGCGGGTGCCGGTCCGTGGTCGACGACGGTCGCCGCCACCGCCCGCTCCTTCACGTTCACGCACCTGGCTGCGGGCGCCACCTACACGATGAGCGTCAGCGCTATCAATGCCGGAGGCGACAGCGGGGCGGCATCGACCGTCGTGCGCATCGGCGGCACCGCCCTCACCGCCGCGACTCCGACCATCACCGGCACCGCCGCGGTCGGCTCGACGCTCACGGCGAGCGCCGGCACCTGGGGTCCCTCCCCCGTCGCCCTCGCCTACCAGTGGCGCGCGAACGGCACCGCGATCAGCGGGGCGACCGGCACCACGTACCGCCCGGTCGCGGGCGACGCGGGCAGGGTGATCACCGTCGCCGTCACGGGCTCGAAGTCGGGCTACGTCTCGACCACGCGGGTCTCCTCCGGGACCGCTGCCGTGACCGGCGGCGCGATCACCGCTGCGACGCCGACCATCAGCGGCACCGCGAAGGTCGGCTCGACCCTCACCGCCAAGCCCGGCACCTGGGGCCCCTCCCCCGTCGCCCTCGCCTACCAGTGGAAGGCGAACGGCACCGCTCTGAGCGGGGCGACGTCCGCGACGTACACGCCGACCGGCGCCACTCTCGGGAAGACGATCACCGTGACGGTCACGGGGTCGAAGTCCGGATTCACCGCCGTGACGAAGACCTCCGCGAAGACGAGCGCCGTGGTGGCGGGCACCCTCTCCGCCGCGACCCCGACGATCACCGGCACCGCGAAGGTCGGCTCCACCCTGACCGCCAAGCCGGGCACGTGGGGCCCCTCGCCGGTGGCCCTCACCTACCAGTGGAAGGCGAACGGCACCGCGATCTCCGGGGCGACCTCCGCCACCTACAAGCCGACCAGCGCCACGGTGGGGAAGAAGATCACGGTGACCGTCACCGGCAAGAAGGCCGACTACACGACGGCGACGCGCACCTCCGCCGCCACCGCAGCGGTCGTCAAGTAGGGGATCCGACCCGGGCCGCCGGGGGAGCCTGCTCGCGCGGACTCCTCCGGCGGCCCCGGGAATCCACCACCATCGTCCCCCGGACGGGGGCCCATCCCGCCGACACCCGCCCTCGCCCGGAGGCGGGCGGCGGCTAGCATTCAGACACCGTGTCCGCCGCGGCCTCCCGCGGATCCTGCCGAAAGGCCCGCCGTGCCCGCACGCCCCCTCGCCGCGATCGGCGTCTCCGCTCTCCTGCTGGCCGGCCTCGCCGCCGGTCCGGCCGTCGCCGCCCCCGACCTCCCGGGCGCGAGCGCCGCGCAGGAGGCGGCCGCCGAGGTCGTCCTGTCCGGCACCATCGCGCTCCGCGACGCCGATGAGGAGCACCCCGCCCCCGAGAACCCGTACTTCTACGTCCAGGTCGAGGACGCCGAAGGGGACGTGGTCGCCCAGGCGAACACGGGCGCGGACTTCTCCCTCCCCGTTCCCGGCGGCGAGCCCCTCACCGTCCGCGCGAACCTGATCGGCAGCGACGACTGGTACCCGACCTGGTTCGGCGACACCCCGGTCGCCGAGGCCGCGAGGACGACCCGGGGGACCGACGAGTCCGTCGCCATCTCCCTCCTGCGCAGCGCCGAGCTGTCCGGATCGGTCACCGCCGACGCGGTCCCGGGCGTCTCCTCCCCCTCCTTCGACGTGCAGGCCTGGTGGGTCGACGGAGGGACGTACTCGCTGCTCGACACCGTCCCCGTCACCGGAGCCCCCGGCGCCGCCCGCGCGTGGGACACGGGCGACCTCGCCCTGCCCGCCGGCGACTACCTCCTGCGCCTCGTGGAGCCGGGGTACCCCGCCTACGACGACCAGTACTTCTCGCGCCTGGCCCGCCTCGACGAGCGCGCGGTCGTCTCCGTGCCGCCGGGCGGCCGCAGCGGCATCGACTTCTTCCCGTCCGCCTACTCCTCCGACGTCGCCCGCCTCGCCGGGACCGACCGGTACGCGACCGCCGTCGCGGTGACCGCCTCCGGATTCGCCGACGGCGCCCCCGTCGTCTACCTCGCCAGCGGAGCGAACTGGCCGGACGCGCTGAGCGCCGGCCCCGCCGCCGCGAAGCAGGGCGGCGCCCTCCTGCTCACCGACCCGAGCGTCCTGCCCGCCGTGGTGGCGGCCGAGCTGCGCCGCCTCGCCCCGCAGCGGATCGTCGTGGTCGGCAGCGCCCTCTCCGTGAGCGAGTCGGTGCTCCAGCAGGTGAAGGCCCTCGGGATCCCGACCGAGCGCATCGAGGGCGTCGACCGCTACGACACCTCGCGCCGGATCGTCGAGGACGCCTTCCCCGACGGCAGCTACGAGAACGTCTTCGTCGCGACCGGCACCAACTTCCCGGACGCCCTCTCGGTCGCGCCGATCGCCGGCCGCCGCGCCGAGCCCGTCCTCCTCGTCGACGGCGCCCGCTCGCGCCTCGACCAGCCGACCCGTGACACCCTCGCCGGACTCGACCCCTCCTCCGTGCAGCTGCTCGGCGGTGCGCCGTCGATCTCGACCGCCGTGGAGGCCGACCTCCGCGCCGCGAAGATCGCCGACACCGTGTCGCGCATCGCCGGGACGGACCGCCACGACACCAGCCGATACCTCAACGACGTCTTCCCGCCGTCCGAGCTGGGCGACACCGTCTACCTCGCGACCGCCACCGGCTTCGCCGACGCGCTGGCCGTCGGCCCGGTCGCCGCGAAGCAGGGCGCCCCGCTCTACCTCAGCGAGCCGACCTGCCTGCCGCGCAGCACCCGTGTGAAGATGCAGGGCCACGACCTCGATCAGGTGCTGCTCCTCGGCAGCCCCCTGACCCTGTCGGCGCAGGTGCGCTCGCTGTCCGCCTGCTGAGACCCGAGACGCACCGCACGAGCCCTGGAGATCCATGAGCCCCACCGCCGACCGTCCCCTCCTCGTCGGCATCGAGACCGGGGGCACGAAGGTCGTCGCGGCGGTCGCCGACGCCGCTGATCCCGAGCGGATCCTCGCGACGACGACCCTGTCGACCCGCGGGCCCGCCGAGACTCTCGCCGATCTGGCCGGCTTCGTCAGCGGCCACGGAGTCGAAGGCACCGTCGCCGCGGTCGGCGTCGCCTCCTTCGGCCCGCTCGACATCGATCTCGGCTCGCCGACCTACGGGCACCTCACCTCCACGCCGAAGCTCGGCTGGGAGGGCACCGACGTCCTCGGCCCGATCGGCGCGGCCGCACCGGGCGCCCGGCTCGCGCTGGTCACCGACGTCAACGGAGCCGCCCTGGGCGAGGCCCGCTGGGGCGCCGGAGCCGGAGTCGACGACTTCGTCTACCTGACGGTCGGCACCGGAGTCGGCGGCGGCGTGATCGCGGGCGGACGGCTCCTCGCCGGCAGCGGCTGGCCCGAGGTCGCGCACCTGCTGCCCCGCCGCCACCCCGAGGACGGCTTCGCCGGCACCTGCCCGTTCCACGGCGACTGCCTCGAGGGCCTGGTCGCCGGTCCCGCGATCTCGGCGCGCTGGGGCGTCGACGGCTCCCGCCTCGGCCCCGAGGAGGCGGCCGCGAACCTCCGCTTCAGCTCCTACTACCTCGCGCAGCTCGTCACGACGCTCGCCTACGTCGCGGGCGTGCGGCTCGCGGTCGTCGGCGGAGGCGTGTCGAAGACGCCGGGGCTCGTCCCCGCGGTCGAGGCCGAGGTCGAGCGGCTGATGGGCGCGCCCGGAGCGACGGGGACGGGCGGCGGGCGGATCCGCATCGTGCGCCCGGCCCTCGGCGACGAGTCCGGGGTGCGCGGGGCGATCTCGCTGGCGGAGTCCCTGCTCGCCTGAGCTCTACCCTCGTCCCATGAGCGACCGACCCGTCGACCCCTCCGCCCCCGACTCCGGTCGCGACGAGACGGTGGAGGAGCGATCCGACCGCAACTGGAACGAGATCCTGCAGGAGCTGCGGGTCGTGCAGACCGGCACGCAGATCCTGGGCGGCTTCCTGCTGACGCTGTGCTTCCAGCAGCGCTTCGCCGACCTCGCGCCGCCGGACGTGGCGCTCTACCTCGTGCTCGTCCTGCTCGCCGCGTGCGTCACGATCCTGGCGCTGGCGCCCGTCATCGCCCACCGGCTGCTGTTCCAGCGGCGGAGGAAGGCCGAGCTGGTGCGGTTCGGCAACCGGGTGGTCACGGTGTGCCTCGCGGCGGGATCGCTGCTGTTCGTCGGAGTCGTGGGCTTCGTGTTCGACGTCGTGCTGGGCGGGCCGGCGGGCCTCTGGGCGGGCGGAGGCGTGCTGCTGCTGCTCGCCGTGGTCTGGGCGACCGCGCCGGTCCTCCTGCGGAGGCGCTGAGGGCGGCGGAGTCTGCCCGCCCCTCCCCCGCGAGTCAACGGGGTACCCGGCTCCGCCGCGCTCTTCCTACCGTGGCCGCGAGGCGCGCACCGCGCCGACGCGAGAGGAGCACCATGACCGACCGGACCGAGCAGCCGCAGGAGAACCCGCAGAACCACGACCACGTCGACGACGCGGGCGTCGACAAGCCCTCGCAGGCCGAGGGCGACGACACCGAGGGATCGGCCGGCTGATCGCCGCCTCGATCCCCGTCCTCCCCGCCGTTGACAGCAGCGCGGCCGTCCTCGCCGACGGCTACCTCTTCGGGACGCGGCGCTTCGACGACGTGGGCGCGGACGCGTTCCGCACCCGGATCCTCGGACGCCCCGTGATCATGGCGCGCGGCATCGAGGCGGCGCGCTTCTTCCACGAGGGCGGGCGCTTCGACCGCGAGGGCGCGCTGCCCGGCTCGGTGCTGCACCTCCTGCAGGACGAGGGCAGCGTGCAGACCCTCGAGGACGAGCCGCACCGGCGGCGGAAGCGGATGTTCCTGGATCTGGTGGAGGCGCCCGAGCAGCGGTCGAGGCTGGTCTCGGCCTTCGCGCGGGAGTGGCAGGCATCCGCCGCCCGGCTGACCGGCGAGCGGGTCCGCCTCCAGGACGTCGCCGCGGAGGTCCTGGGCCGCGCGGTCCTGTCGTGGGCCGGCATCGAGGCCGACGAGGAGGAGGTGCTGCGGCGCACGGACGAGCTCCGGGCGATGATCGACAACGCCGGGCGCTTCGGCCCGCCCAACTGGGCCGCACGACTCCGCCGCCGCTCGACCGAGCGGTGGGCGCGCGGCCTGATCGAGGCGAGCCGGACGGCCGGACCCTCCCCGACTCCCCTGCACCGGATCGCGCACGAGAAGGAGGACGGCGGCCTCCTGCCCGTCGAGGTCGCCGCGGTGGAGCTGATCAACCTGCTGCGGCCCACGGTCGCGGTGGGGCGCTTCGTGGTGCTGGCGGCGCTCGCGCTGCACCGGCATCCGGAGTGGCGGGAGCGGCTCGCCGACCAGGAGGAGCGCGTCGCGTTCGCGAACGAGGTGCGGCGCTTCTACCCGTTCTTCCCGATGGTCGGAGGAAGGGCCCGCCGGGAGCTGGACTTCCGCGGCGAGACGCTTCCCGCGGGGCAGTGGATGCTGCTCGACCTCTACGCGACGGACCACGGCTCGCACTGGGAGGCGCCGGGCCGCTTCGATCCGGAGCGGTTCCGGTCGCCGGTCGACCGCAACGGCTTCATCGCCCAGGGCGGCGGGCACTACGGAGGCGACCACCGGTGCCCGGGCGAGCCGGCGACCGTCGACCTGCTGTCCGCGGCGCTGGAGCTCCTGGCCGCGGGGCACCCGTACGACGTCGAGGACGGGCAGGATCTGCGCGTGAGCCTGCAGAGCTTCCCGACCGGGCCGGAGGACGGCTTCGTGGTGAGGTTCCGCTAGGGGCGGGCGGGCTCGGCGGGCGGCCTCGGCGGGGGCGGTCCTCCTCCACAGGCCGCGGTTCCGCGCGCTCTCCCCGGATCCGCTCGGGCACTCCCCGCCCGCCTCGCCCGACGAGCACGCTCGGGGGATGCAGAAGCCGAGTCAGTCCTCCGGAGCGTCGAGCTCCTCGAGCGCCCGCAGCGCCTCGCGGGCGCGCTCGAGCCGATCGGCCTCGGGCTCGTCCCACCATGCCGGTCCGCGCTCGCCCAGCCCGTGCTTGGCGAGCCCGACCCTCCTGCGCGCCAGCGCCTCCGCCTCCGCGTCCTCGTGCATCCTGGCCGAGCGCACTCCCGAGCGCCCGCGCCCGAGGTGCGAGGTGAGGACGGCGACCACGTCCTCCGGCAGCGAGGGGTCGGTGCGCCGCCACCGGCGGCCCTTCACCACGAGCCAGCGCTCGTCGTCCTCGTCGCTCACCCCGTCACCGCCGCCTCGGGTTGAGCCGGTCACCGGTGCTCGTGAGGTCCACCTGCTCCGGCAGCAGGAGCGCCTCGATCCGCCCCGCGGCGGAGAGCCGCAGCAGGTCGTCGACGAGGGCGCGCGAGCCGCCGATCAGCGTCGAGTCGAAGTCGACCTCGCTCGCGAGGTACCAGGCCCGGTCCTCCGGCCAGAGCGCGAGCGGAGTCTGCACGACGAGCCCGGAGGCGTCGGCGAAGCCCGCCGCGCGCGCCCACGCGGTGTCCTCGAGCACCCTGACGTCGAGCGAGAGCAGAGGCCCCTCCCGCCCCGGCAGCTCGACCGTCGCCGCGGCGGCGGTCTCGGGGTGCTCCCAGCCGGTCGGCCGGGTGTCGCTCATCCACTCGGGCAGCTCATCCGAGGCGTCCGAGCGGGAGATCAGGATCCGCGACCCGCCGCTCAGCACGCCGAACCCCTCCCAGAACACGGCGAGGCAGTCGTCGGGGGTGCTCGTGTGCTCTGCGAGCACGGCCGCGACGGCCGCGAGCTCGTCGAGCGGGAGCACTCCGAGGCGGGGCTCCGCGTACTCGTCGGGACGCTCGCCGGTGAGCGAGTACCACTGCGCGAGCGGATGCAGGAGCGTCCCCTCCCGCTCGGCGACCTCGCGCCAGCGCCGGGGCGGGTCGTCGGAGGGGTGCAGGATCCGCACGGCCGCCTCGAACAGCGGAGGGACGATCCCCTCGAAGCGCCCGAACGGGCCGAGAGCAGCCAGCATCGGCTCCGCCCGCGCGGCGTCCCGCTCGGCGCGCAGGGGCGCGTCCCGGGGTGTCGGCTCGACCATCGGCCCAGGCTAGCGCTGGACGGTCGCTCCGCTCAGGGCGGAGAGGGCCCGCTGCGGTCCCGTCTCGCGGGCGAGGGCCTCGGCGAGCGCCGTCAGCCGTTCCCGGGCGGGAGCGTCGAGTGCGAGCATCCGCCGCGCAGCCTCCGCGAGCTGTCCCGCGGATGCGGCGTTGGGGTCGAGCACGGCGGCGAACCCGGCGTCCTCGAGCGCGGCCGCCCCCGCGAACTGGTCCGTCGAGAACGGCAGGACGACGAGCGGCACGCCCGCGGTCATCGCCTCCGTGACGCTGTTGTTGCCGCCGTGGCTGACCGCGAGCACGGCCCGGCGCAGGAGCGCGACCTGCGGCAGGAAGCCGCGGACCAGCCAGCCCTCGGGGATTTCGCCCAGAGCCGAGCGCTCGGTCGCGCCGGAGGCGAGAGCCACCCGGACGGGCCTGCGCCCGACCTCGACGCCGGCCAGGGCCTCGACGACCCGGGCGAGCACGTCGTCGCGCACCGAGAGGAAGCTGCCGAAGCTCACGTAGACGACCGGATCCTCGGACGCGGCGAGCCACTCCTCGACCTCCGCGTCGTCGGGCTCCTCGCGGACGGCGGAGCCGAGGAACGCGTGCGGCGGCAGCTGAGCGGTGCGGGCCGAGTCGTGGAGCTCGCCCGGGTAGTTGAGCAGCAGGACGTCGCCGCTCTCGGCGAAGGCGTCGGCGCTGGGCGCCGCCCCGGGGTCGAGGGTGGTGAGGGCGGCGTTCCACTCCGCGGTGAAGGAGTCGCGCACACGCTCGCAGAGGGCGCGGAGCGTATCGAGGTCGTCCGGCTCCGGAGCGAAGGCGTCCGGCCAGACCGGAGGGAAGCCGTAGACCTCGCCGGGCACCGTGAGCGCGCTGGGGTGGCCGAGAACGACGTCGCCGTAGGGCACGCGGAGTGCCTTCAGCGCCACGCGCGCGGTGAAGGCGAGGTGGTCGACCACGATCGCGTCGGGCTGCACCTCGTCGAGGATCACGCGCAGGCGCGCGGCGACGCCGGACGGATCCCAGAGCAGGTCGGTGAGCCGCTCCCGCGCCTGGGAGGCGAGAGTGGGGACCATCCCGCGCCGGGTGGCGTCGAAGAAGCCGCGGAGGGACGCGCCCTCATCGGGCGCCTGCTCCTCCGCGCGGATCGTGCCCGGGTTGGAGCCGCGCCCCAGCCGGAGTGCGATGTGCTCGAATCCGAAGCCGTCCACGATGGAGCGCGTCGCGTCGCCGGTCGCCACGACGACGCGCTCGCCCGCCTCCTGCCAGGCCGTGCCGAGGGTCGCCAGCGGCAGCAGGTGCGACGCGTAGTCGGGGCTGATGATCAGCAGGGTCACGAGGCCCCCAGCACGAGCGGCGAGCGGAGGGGACGCTCCTGGTCCGCGGTCGCGTGCGCGTAGACGCCCGAGAGGGCATGAGCCATGGCCTGCACCGTGTAGCGCTCGGCGACCATCGCGCGCCCGCGGGCCGCGGCGTGCTCGCCGAGAGGCCCTCCTGCGAGATCCAGTGCGGCGGCGGCGCCGGAGGCGAGCGCCGCGGGGTCGGCGGTGTCGACCAGGAAGCCGGTCTCCCCCTCCTCGACGTACGTCGCGGGCCCGCCTGTCGCCGGAGCGACGACGACCAGTCCCGCGGAGAGCGCCTCGAGGAGGGCGATGCCGAACTCCTCCTTGACGCTCGCGCAGACGTACGCGCCTCCCGGAGCCGAGAGCCCCGGTCGGCCGTGCCGGATCGCGCCGAGCCAGCGGGCCACGGTCCCGTTCGGGCGGTGGCCGGCCAGGAGCAGCCCGTCGGACGCGACGGCCTGGATGCGGTCGAGCTGCTCGCGCTCGTCGGGACTCGGGTCGGCGAGGTCCCCGCCGACCAGGAGCAGGTTGGCGCGCTCCCGGAGCGAGGGGTCGGACGCCCAGGCCTCGGCGAGCGCCGCCATCCCCTTCACCCGGTGCAGGCGGCCCACGCTGAGCAGCAGCGGGAGGCCGCGGCGGTGCTCGGGCAGCTCCTCCAGCAGGAGGTCGAGCGAGGCCAGGTCCCCGCCCTCGTCCAGCGCGACCGGCTCACCGGCGGCGGAGGCCCGTGCGGCCGCCTCGCCGCGCTCGACCAGGCCGACGTCGATCCCCTCCGGGACGATCGTGTGCCGCTCCGGGTGCGCGGTGATGTCGACGCCGATCAGCTCGCGGATGGTCGCCGCCAGCTCATCCCGCGGGAACAGGACGGTGTGCGCGGCGTCGGCGGCCAGGCGCTGCACCAGGCGCACGCGGAACCAGAAGTGCTCGGCGGCGTCGCGCTCGCCGAAGTCCGCGCGGGTGAGGGCGCCGGAGGCGTCCAGGCCCGCGATCAGGGCGTGCGGGTCCGGAGCGAGGGTGAACACGACGGGGATCTCGAGCTCCCGGGCGACCGCGGCCGCCGCGAGGGATCCGACGTCCGCCATGCGCAGGTGCAGCACGTCGACCCGGCCGGCCGCGCGCAGGATCCGGCGGATGCCGCGCTCGGCGGCGATGCGACGGCTCCACGCCTGAGGCATGGCCACGGGCGGCCCCACGAACGGGACCGGAGCGAAGCCGTGGCCGGAGTCGGGCAGCTCGCCGAGCGCGCGCTCGGCCTCGGCCGGGGTCCCGCGCGAGAGCGTGAGCACCCGGTCGATGCCCTCCTGCTCGACGAGGGAGTCGCCCAGGCGCACCAGCAGGGTCGCGATGCCGCCGTTGTCGCCGGCGCCCACCCGCGTCAGGGTGCCGTCGATGTCGGCGTGGACGAAGAGCTGCGCGACCGTCGGCCCGGCCTCCACGGCCGGTGCGGGGGCGAGGTCGCCGAGGGCGAGCCGGGCGAGGGGCCCGATCGGCGCCGCCTCCTCGGCCAGGCCGGTGAGCAGGAGCTCGGCGTCGTCGGAGCCGCGCTCGCCGAGCGCGTCCGTCGCGGCGGCCCGCGCCTCCAGCCCCTCCGCGCGATCGGCGGCCACGTGCAGGAGGGTGCGATCGGCGATCGCGCCGGGCACGAGGCCCAGGGTCTCGACGAGCCGCGCCCGGGCCGCCGCTTCGCGCTCGCCGAGCAGCGCGCCCTCGAGCGCGACGGCGACGAGGTCGGGGGTCGAGGAGGCCCAGAGCAGGACGGTGCGCTGCGCGAGCATGCCGGAGAAGCCGCCGTCGCGGACCAGGCGCAGCAGCGGCCCGAGCGCGGCGGGGCGGGGCAGGCGCCCGCCGAAGGCCCAGGCGGCGTGCTCGCGGAGGTACGGGCGCTCGTCCTCGAGCAGCATCAGCAGCGCGAGGTCGGCCTCCTCGTCGAAGACCTGCGCGAGCGAGTGCACGGCCGCGATCGCGGTGAGCTGGTCCGAGGGGTCCAGAGCGGCGCGGGTGAGCAGGCGCACCGCGCGGCCGCCGCCGTCGCTCACCGCGGCGACCGTCAGCTCATCGGCCATCCGGACGGCCTCGAGCAGAGTGGGAGCGGCGCGCACGGCGTCGAGAGCGGTCTGCGTGGCCATGGTTCACCTGGTCTGTCGGAGCGGAGAGTACGACGGAGCGCGACTCCCGACCGCTGGAGCGGCCCAGGAGGAGCGGACCGGTACCGAGCATGCCGCGTGGGCGGCTGGGATTTCGCCACTTGCGTCGGATCTCCTCCCGCGGTACGGCCTCCTGTCAAGGGGGTGATGGCCGCAGTTCGTTTGCGCAACGCGCGAGGATCCTCAGCCGCGGGTCCACTCCAGGAGCCGCTCGACCGGCCAGGTGGTCACGATCCGCTCCTCCGGGACGCCGAGCCGCTCCGCCCGCTCGGCCCCGTAGTCGAGCAGGCCCAGCTGGCCCGGAGCGTGCGCGTCGCTGTCGATCGAGAACAGGCAGCCCTCCTCGAGCGCGAGCGCGATCAGCTCGTCCGGCGGGTCCTCGCGCTCGGGGCGGGCGTTGATCTCGACCGCGGTGGAGTGGTCGGCGCACGCCCGGAACACGGCCCGGGCGTCGAAGGTCGACGGCGGGCGGGTGCCGCGCTCGCCCGACACCAGCCGCCCCGTGACGTGGCCGAGGACGTCGGTCCGCGGATCCGAGGCCGCCGCGACCAGCCGGGCGGTCATCTCGCGGGAGGGCAGCCGCAGCTTCGAGTGGGCGCTCGCGACGACCACGTCGAGGCGGTCCAGCAGCTCGTCCGTCTGGTCGAGCGCGCCGTCCTCGAGGACGTCGACCTCGATCCCGCTGAGCAGCCGCAGGGTCCCGGTGTCGAGGCCCGCGAGATGGGCGAGCTGCTCCTCCAGCCGCTCCGCGCTGAGACCGTGGGCGACCCGGAGCCGCGGCGAGTGGTCGGTGAGCGCCAGGTACTCGTGGCCGAACGCGCGGGCCGCGTCCGCCATCGCGAGGACGGGCGTCGCCCCGTCGGACCACTCGCTGTGGCTGTGGAGGTCGCCGCGCAGCCGTCCCCGCAGCGCGCTCGCGGGCGGAGGAGCCGAGCCGCGCAGCTCCGCGAGGTAGTCGGGCACCCGGCCCGACCGCGCCTGCTCGATCACCGTGAAGGTCGTGTCGCCGATCCCGGAGGCCCGCCGCACGAGGGCGAGGTCGTCCCGCTCGGCGGACGCCATCCCCTCCAGCACCGCGGCCGCCCGGCGGAACGCCTTCGCCCGGTAGCGGGAGGCCCGCTCCCGCTCGAGCAGTGCTGCGATCTCCTCGAGTGCCGCGATCGGGTCCATGCGCCCGGTCTACCACGGCGCCCGCCGCGGCCTCACCCCCTCGACGGCGGCCTCGGCTCCGGCCCCCGGCCTCATCCCGCCTCGGCCCCGCCCCGGTCCCGGCCCCTCGACGCTGGGAACCCGCCGAGCCCCGTTGCCGACCGCAACGATCGAGATATATCGTGACTCTCGTCCACTCGCGATGTATCGCGTTTCAGAAAGGCACCCCGGTGCAGGAGGAGGAGCTCATGTCCCTCGAGAAATGGCTCGTACAGGCCGGCGAGACGAAGGTCATCGACCTCGACGTCGTCCGCTCGGTCAAGGTCGCCCTCGTCGGCGGCCAGATCGACGTCATCGCCCACGACGAGCCGACCGCTCGCGTGGAGGTCCACAGCGTCGACGGCCGCCCGCTCAAGGTCTCGATGGACGGCGACCGCCTCGAGATCGACCACGTCCAGCTCCGCTGGGACACCATCGTCGACGTCGTGAAGGGCCTCGGCCGCCGCGGCGACCGCGCCGACATCAGCCTCCTCGTCCCCCGCGGCGTCGACCTCAAGTTCGACACCGTCTCGGCCGACGGCCTGGTCTCGGGCCTCCACAGCGACGCCCGCGTCTCGACGGTCGGCGGCGACATCGTCGTCGACGGCCTGCACGGCGACATCGAGGTGAACACCGTCCACGGCGAGCTCTCGGTCCGCAGCCACACCGGCCGCGTCACCGCGCGCACCGTCTCCGGCGACGTCACCGCGACCGGCGAGCTCACCCGCTTCACCGTCGACGGCGTCTCGGGCAGCGTGTTCGTCGACGCCGAGGGCACCCCCGACCGGATCCAGGCCAACACCGTCAGCGGCGACCTCACGATCCGCGTCGACGAGGGCCTCGGCGCCCGCTACCGCATCAACACCGTCTCGGGCACGCTCCAGCTCGACGGCTCCGTCGTCAAGGGCACCTTCGGCCGGGGCTTCACCTCGACCACGGGCTCGCTCGACTCGAAGTGGGTCGACGTCGCCGCCAACTCCGTCTCGGGAGACGTGGTCGTCGTCCGCCGGTCCGTCGCCGCGTCCTCCGCCTCGGTGGGCGAGGGCTGGGGCTCCCCCGGCACCGGCCCCGCCGACGACCGCCGCCCGATGGACGGGAGCTCGCTGTGAGCCCCGTCTTCGCGCACGGCCGCCTGCGCCTCTACCTGCTCAACCTCCTCGCCGAGTCGCCGCGCCACGGCTACGAGCTGATCCAGGCGCTCAGCGAGCGCTTCGGCGGCACCTACGCGCCCAGCGCCGGCACGGTCTACCCACGCCTCGCGAAGCTCGAGGAGGAGGGACTCGTCACGAAGGAGGCCGACGGCCGCAAGACCGTCTACTCCATCACCGACGCCGGCCGCGCCGAGCTCGCGAACCGCGCGACCGACCTGGGCGACATCGAGGAGGAGCTCACCGACTCCGTCCGCCGGCTCGCCGACGAGGTCCGCCTCGGCGTCGCGGAGGCGATGAAGAGCCTCCGCGCCGACCTGGCCAGCGCTGCGCGCGACTCGCGGGAGCCCGGACGCCGACCGGAGCACTCCGCCGAGGAGCCGCGCCCGCAGGACACGTCCGGCACCCCCTCCGAGCACCCCGCGCCGGAGCAGGCCGCGCCGGCCTCGCCCGACGCGCGCACCGCCTCGCGGATCGCCCTGCGCGACGCCGAGGTGCTGCTCACCGAGTTCCGCGACGAGCTGCGCGCGGAGCTGCGCACCGCCGCCTCCTCGGGATCCGTGACGACCGCGAGCGTCGACGCCCTGCGCGCCGCGCTCGACGAGGCCCGCGCCTCGGTCCGCTCCACCCTGGACTGAGCCCGGACACCGTACCGCCGGGAGGGCGGGGATCCCGCCCGGGGTCCCCGCCCTCTCGGCGCTACTGCCGCCCGACCGCCAGCGCCTCCTCCTCCACGTCGAGGAACGCCAGAGCGCTCACCACCGCCGGCTCCTGGTACCGCCCCTCGGAGCGCGCGCGGAGCACCGCCTCCCGCTCGGCCGCGATCATCACGCGCCGGAGTCGGTTGTAGGCCTGCGGGAGCGGCTCCACGCCCTCGCCCTCCGGCGGGTTCTCCAGGGCGTCGGCGAGGAACGTCGCGTTCCGCCGCAGCCGGTCGAGCACGCGGTCCTCCACTCCGTCCTGCGGCTCCGCGTCGAGCCGGGCGAGCCCGGCGGCCTGCGCCTCGGCGAGCAGCATCTGCTTCTCGACGTGCTCCTGCATCTCGTTCGGGGCCGGCAGCTTCAGGGCGCGGACGAGCCGCGGGAGCGCGAGCCCCTCGACGAGCGTCCCCGCCACCACGATGAAGGCGAGGAACTGCAGGAACGCGCGCTGCGGCGTCTCCGCGGGCAGGAGGAACGCGGCGGCGAGGGTGACCACGCCGCGGATGCCCGCGAATGACACCCCGATCGCGGTCGGCCAGGTCCACCCGCGCTGCTGCAGCCGGCGCGGACCGTGCCGGAACAGCAGCGTCGTCATGCACATCCAGGCCACGCGGCTCCCGACCAGCGCCGCGAGCACGGCCGCGCCGATGCCGACCGTCTGCCAGACCCCGATGCCCGAGTCGGCCGTCGCCTCCACCACCGACGAGAGGCTCAGCCCGATGAAGAGGAACACCGCGTTCTCGAGCAGGAACTGGATCGTCCGCCAGTTGAGCGACTCCGCGATCCGCGCCTGCGCCGACTGGATGACCGGCGCCCGGTAGCCCAGGTAGAGCCCCGCGACCACGACCGCCAGCACCCCGGAGCCGTGCAGCAGCTGCGCCGGGATGAACGCGACGTAGGGCGTCACCAGCGAGAGGCTCGTGTCCAGCACGGACGACTGCACCTGCTTGCGCACGAACCCGAGCAGCACGGCGATGCCGATCCCGACCCCGCCGCCCACCGCCACGGCCAGCACGAAGTCGAGCGCGATGCGCCCGGGAGTCACCGTGCTGACGATCGCCAGGAGGGAGGCGTTCAGCGCCACCAGCGCGGTCGCGTCGTTGAGGAGGCTCTCGCCCTCGAGCACCGTGAGCATGCGCCGCGGCAGGCGGAGCCGGCCCGCGATCGCCGTGACCGCCACCGCGTCCGTGGGCGCCACGATCGCGCCGAACGCGAGGGCCGCGGCGACCGTGATCGCCGGGACGACCATCCAGGCCACCGCGCCGACCACCGCGACCGTGAAGACGACGAGCCCGACCGACAGCAGGAGGATGCTGTCGCCACGAGCGCGGACGTCGAGGACGGAGGTGCGGATCGCCGCCGCGTAGAGCAGCGGCGGCAGGATCCCGAACAGCACCACGTCCGGCTCGACCACCACCTCCGGGATCCCGGGGACGAAGGAGGCGAGGGCTCCGACAGCGACGAGCGCCACGGGAGCGGACCAGTTCACCCGCCCCGACAGCCCGGTGACCAGGACGGTCACCACCACGAACGAGACGATCCAGACGATCGCGACGACGGGCTCCTCCATCGCGTCACTCCTCCCGGGCGTCCGCGCGCCACGGCCCCATTGTGGCCGCCCGGAGAGCAGCCCGGACAGCCGCCGGGAGGGTGCGGCTAGCGGCCGGCCTCGTGGATGTCGCGCGCCTTGGTGACCTTCGCCGGGTCCACCGGGTTCATGCCGAGGACGATCTTGCCGCGCGAGTGCCGCTTCTCGAGGTCGTCGAAGGCGTCCTGCACCTGGTCGAAGGGGTAGAAGCCCGAGACGAGCACCCGCAGCTTCTGCTCGCCGACGAGGCCGACCAGCTCGCCGAGGATCTCCGTGTCGCGCTGGGCGGTCTCGGCGTCGGGCCAGACGGCGCGCAGCTCGATCTCCTTGCGGTCGTCGCTGGAGTGGAAGCGGCCCGCCGCGATGCCGAGCTCGTCGGCGAGGGCGTCGTTCTCCCCGCCGAAGTTGTCGAGGAACACCGTGACCCCGCCGGGCGCCGCGGCCCGGATGCGGTCGGCGATCCCGTCGCCGTAGACCACCGGCTTCACGCCGATCTGGCGGAGGTAGTCGAAGTTGCGCTCGCCGCAGGTGCCGATCACCGTCGCGCCGCGGAGCTTCGCCAGCTGGATCTCGAGGCTGCCCACTCCTCCGGCCGCGGCGGAGACGAGGACGGTGTCGTCCGGTCCGACGTGCGTGGCCTCGAGCGCGCGCCACGCTGTCACTCCGGCGAGGAACAGCGCGCCGCCGACCTCCCAGCTCACGGAGGCGGGCTTGGCGACGAGGTTGCGGCGCGGCACCACGACGTGGGTCGCGTGCGAGCCGACGAGCGCGTGGCCGACCACGTCGCTGCGGAGCTTGATGTCGGTGACGCCCTCGCCGAGGGCGACGACGACGCCCGAGAAGTCGGTGCCCTGGCGCATCGGGAAGGCCGCGGAGTGGTCGGAGTCGAACTGGCCCTGCCGGATGAACGCCTCCATGTGGTTCACCCCGGCGGAGAGCACCTCGACCAGCACCTCGCCCGCCCCGGGCTTCGGCCGCTCGACCTCGACGATCTCGAGGACGTCCGCGTCGCCGAAACGGCTGTACTGGACGACGCGGGCGGCGGTGGGGCTCAGACGGGACATGCGCTCATCATCCGCCCCTGCCGCCCGAAGCCCCCGACCCCCGAACGGGGGCGTGCGACTCAGGAGGGGTCGCTCGGGCAGTACAGCTGGGTGCGCGGACCGGAACGGTCGATGACGTGCTCGGACATCGGCCGGCCGCAGAGCGGGCACGCCTGCCCCGCCGGCGCCTCCTGCTCGGGCTGGTCGTACGGGCCGAGCGGCGGCGGGCCGATCCAGGGGAACAGCCGCGCGTTGAAGCGCTGGTAGAGGGAGCCGGTCTTCTTGCGCGTCATATCCTTAGTGTACTAACCATCAGGGCACGATGAGAGGATGACGCCGTGGAAACCGACCCGCTCGCCCTCCAGAACCAGGTCTGCTTCTCCCTCGCCGTCGCGGCGCGCACCGTCATCGGGCTGTACCGCCCCGTGCTCGAGCCGCTCGGACTCACGCATCCGCAGTACCTCGTGATGCTCGCGCTCTGGGAGCGCAGCCCCCGCTCGCTCGCCGACCTCGGCTCCGCCCTCCGCCTCGAGCCGGCCACGCTCAGCCCGCTCGTGAAGCGCCTGGAGGCGAGCGGCCACGTCACGCGCGCCCGGAGCAGCGACGACGAGCGCCGCCTCGACGTCGCGCTGACCCCCTCCGGAGCGGCCCTCCGCGAGCAGGCCCTGCAGGTTCCTCCGCAGATCGTGGAGCGGCTCGACGTCCCCCTCGAGGAGCTCACCGCGCTCCGCGACAGCCTCACCGGCCTGATCGGAGCCGCGACCCGCGACGGCCGCTGACCCCCCGCTCGGGGCGCCGGCCGCGAGCACGCCGGCCGCCGCTCCCCGCCGCACCGGGAAACTCCCGGTCACAGCGCGAGATCAGCCTCCGCTCGGCCCGCTCCCGGCCGTCTTGACTGCCCCCTCGCACGGAGTAGTGTCATCGCTCGTGACACACGAGGGCCCCCCGTCCGCCGCGGACGGATCGTCGGCCGACGCGACCGAGCTGCGCACCGCCAAGCACTTCTTCATCGGCGAGCCGCTCCCCAGCGACAAGCTCGAGGGACAGCTGCTGCAGAAGCGGCTCGCGCTCCCCATCTTCGCCAGCGACCCGCTCTCCTCCGTGGCCTACGCGCCGCAGGAGCTGCTGATGATCCTGCTGCTCGGCGGACTCTCCTTCCTCACCTTCGCCCCCTGGGTGGCCGCATGCGTGGTCGTCCTCCTGGTCGTGGTGGTGCTGAGCTACCGCCAGCTGATCCGGGCGTACCCGTCCGGCGGCGGCGACTACGAGGTCGCCCGCACCAACCTGGGCGAGACGGCGGGCCTCACGGTCGCCGCCGCCCTCCTCGTGGACTACGTGCTCACCGTGGCCGTGTCGGTCGCCTCCGGAGTCGACAACATCATCTCCGCGGTGCCCGAGCTGGCGCCGCTGCGGGTCGAGCTGGCCATCCTCTTCGTCGTGCTGCTGGCGGCCGTGAACCTCCGCGGCGTCTCGGAGTCGAGCCGCGCCTTCGCCGTCCCGACGTACCTCTTCGTCGCGAGCGTCTTCGTGATGGTCGTCGTCGGCCTGGTCCGCACCGCCTTCGGCGACACCCCGGTCGCGGAGTCGGCGGGCTTCACCGTGCAGGGCGAGCAGCTCACGCAGGCGGCCGTCGTCCTCCTGCTGCTGCGCTCCTTCGCGAGCGGCTGCGCGGCGCTCACGGGCGTCGAGGCCATCTCGAACGGCGTGCCCGCGTTCCGCGCCCCGAAGGTCAAGAACGCCCAGCGCACCCTCGTCGCGATGGGCACGATCGCGATCGTGCTCTTCGTCGGCCTGACCGCCCTCGCCCTGCTCTCGAACGTGCACTACGCCGAGAACGCCTGCCACCTGGTGGGCTTCGCCGACTGCGCCACGACCCCGCAGCGCTCCGTGATCGCGCAGGTCGCCGCCGCCACGTTCGGCAACAACACGATCCTGTTCTTCATCATCCAGGCCGCGACGGCCGCCGTCCTGCTCCTCGCGGCGAACACCGCGTTCAACGGCTTCCCGCTGCTGGGCTCCGTGCTGGCCCGCGACGGCTACGCGCCCAAGTCGCTGAACACCCGCGGCGACCGCCTCATCTACTCCAACGGAGTGATCATCCTGGCGCTCGTCGCCGCGATCATCCTCCTCGTCTACCAGGCCTCGCTCACGAGCCTCGTGCAGCTGTACATCATCGGCGTCTTCGTCTCGTTCACGCTCGGGCAGTCGGGCATGGTCAAGCACTGGGTGCGGATGATCCGCAACGGCGAGGGCTCGCGCACCGTCTACACGAGCCTGGCCATCAACCTGTTCGGCGCGACGCTGACGTTCGCGGTGCTCGTCGTCGTCACGATCACGAAGTTCACCCACGGCGCCTGGCTCGTCTACCTGGTGATGCCGATCCTCGGTGTCCTGATGGCCGGCGTCTACCGCTACTACCGCGACGTGGAGAAGGAGATCGAGGTCGACCCGACCACGACCTTCGGCGCCAACGGCGACCACGCGATCGTGCTGGTGGGCCGGATGAACAAGCCCACGCTGAAGGCTCTCGACTACGCCATCGCGGCGCGGCACGAGACGCTGGAGGCGGTGCACTCCTCCATCGACGACGCGCAGACCGCGCAGCTCAAGGCCGACTGGGCGCAGATGGACATCGAGGTGCCGCTGCGCTGCGTGGCCTCTCCCTACCGCGACATCTCGTACCCGCTGATCAAGTACATCAAGGCCCACCGCCTCGAGCACGGCTCCGAGATCACGACGGTCTACATGCCGCAGTACATCGTCGGGCACTGGTGGGAGGCGTTCCTCCACAACCACAAGTCGCGGCGGATCCGCCAGAAGCTCCTGCTGGTGCACGGAGTGACGGTGGCGCTGGTGCCGTGGCTGCTCGACTCGTCCGAGCTCATCTACGGGCGCCGCTCCCGGCCGATCCCCGGCCAGACGCGCCGCGGCGAGCCGGTGCGCCCGGTGACCCGCCGCCCGATCCCGCCCGCGTCCTCGCTCCCCCAGGGTGCCGCCGGCGAGGGCGCTCCGCGCATCCCGCAGCGCCCGGCCGCGCAGAACCGGCCGCGCTCGAAGCGGCGCTGAGGCGGCGGCGGCCCGGAAACGGGTAGAGGGCCCGCGGCGTGTGCCGCGAGCCCCCGATTTCCCCTTAGTGCCTTCCCCCGAAGGCGGCCCGCCCCAACGGGCCGTGTCCGACGCTATCGGTGGGCTATGCACCGGCGCATCCTCCTCGCGACGGATGCCCGTGCTCCCTTGAGACGACAGGCTCGTCCTCCGTCGTCTCAGACGACGGCCCCGCGCACCCCTCGGCCGGTGAGCCACCAGACCGCCGCGACGGCGACCGCGGCCGCAGCGCCGCCGCCCACGAGCAGGATCGCCGCCCGCACCACGTGCGCCCGGTAGGCGGCGTCGAGCGGATCGATGCCCGCCCCCGCCAGCACGATCCCGGCGGGAACCACCGCGGCCGCGAGCACCACGGCCGCGGCCGCGATGCGCACCGGCTGCCGGCCGTCGGAGCGGAGCTTCCGGGGACGGCGGCCGACGTACCAGACCACCGCGCCGATCCCGAGCCCGAGCAGCCCGAGCACGCCGCTCGCGTACTGCGCCCATCGGAAGCCGGGGAAGGGCCCGAGCTCCTGCTGCAGCAGCGGGATCGCCGAGACGAAGAGGCCGCCCCTGTGGGTGAAGCCGTCCCACATCACGTGGCTGGCGGCTCCGATGGCGATGCCGGCGGCCGCGAAGACGAGCACGCGGATCCACTCGGCGGCCCCGCGGGGCGGCGAGCGCCGGGGACGCAGGCGCGAGCGGACCAGCGCGGGCGCGAGGTCGCGCCAGGCCGGAGCGACGACCGCGCTCCACAGCGCGAGGCCGAGCATTCCGAGCAGCAGGTCGACGGTGACGACGCCGAGGAGGGAGTGAGTGGACTCGCGGGCGACGGCGATCGGGAGGTACATGCCGATGTCCGGGACCATCGCGCCGATGGCCACGGCCGCGGCGGGGATCCGGCCGTTCGAGAACGCGAGCGCGACGACGGCGTGGCTCGGCGTGAAGGGCATGACACGCACGCTATCCCGGCGACGCGACCGGCGAGTGTCCGCGTCGCGAAGCGCGCGTCACCGATCGCGGTCCGGCTCCTGCGCCCCACTCCGGCTCGTCGGCCTCCCGGGGCCGGCGGTCAGCCCGAGGAACGTGATCCCCAGGACGAGGAACACCGGCCAGACCGGATTCCCGAGGACCGCGAAGACCGCTCCCGCCGCGAGGAACAGCGGACCCGTGACCGCGTTCCAGCGCCGGGACGCCTCCTCCGACGACATCCGACCCGAACCCTTCCCGTCCTGTGCGCGCGCCATCCCTCCACGCTAGATCGCCTCCGCGGAGCCCGCCTCCCCCGTCCGGCGGAGCCGCGCGCTCGGGGAGCTCCGAGCGCGGCGACCGTAGAATCGTCCGGAAGTCCGGCCCTCCGGGCCCAGCGGCGACGGATCGGAGCGGGTGTGCGGAAGGCGTTCGCGATCCTCCGCCTGGCCCTCGCCGGGCTGGGCGCGGTCGGACTCGTCGGCGACTTCTTCTACACACTGGGCTTCCGCGCGTTCCAGATCGACAACTTCTTCGCCTACTTCACGACGCAGTCGAACATGGCCGGGGTCGTGGTGCTGGGCCTGTCCGGCCTGGTCGCCCTCGCGCGCGAGCGGGAGCCGCGCTGGCTCAGCACGGTGCGGGCGCTCGTGCTCACCTACATGGTCGTGTCGGGGATCGTCTTCGGGCTGATCGCGGTCGAGGCCAACAACCGCGGCGTGCGGGTCGACGTGCCCTGGTCGAGCGCGCTCCTGCACTTCGTGATCCCCACGCTCGCGATCCTCGACTGGATCCTCGGACCCGGCCGCCGCCCGGTCGCCTGGCGCGGGGCGCTGACCGTGCTCGGCTTCCCGATCGTCTGGGGCGTCATCACCCTGGTCCGCGGGGCCCTCATCGGCTGGTACCCGTACTTCTTCCTCGACCCCGGCCAGGTCGACGGCCCCGTGATGTTCGTGCTCTACGACGTGATCGTGCTGAGCCTGATCTCCGGCATCGCCGCGTTCGTCCTCGCGCTCAGCCGGGTGCGGCCGCTCGGGGCGGCGCACGCGTCGGAGTGGAGGGGCCCGCTGGCGCGGCTCCGCGAGCTCGTCAGCCGGGGACGACGGCGAACGGCTCGAGCGCCGTCTGCGCGAGGGTGACCAGCTCGTCGTCGCTGAGGTCCTGCAGCGAGAGGGCCTGATCCGCTCCGACCAGCCCGACGAGCACCGCCTCGCCGGTCGACGGCTGGAGGTTGAGCCACTCGGTGATGCCCGCCTCGGAGCCGACGAGCGACCAGCGCGCGGGGGCGTCGGCCTCCCAGAACGCCTCGTCGAAGCGCAGCCACAGCGTCTCGACGACACCGGAGCCGAGGGCCGCGACGGCCGCGCGCTGCGCGAACGGGAGCGGCGGGTCGAAGGCGATCGCGTCCGTCTGGAGCACCCCGATCGGCACGGTGACCAGCACCCGGTCGGCTGTGAACGACTCGCCGGTGCCCAGGCGGATGCTGACGCCGGTGTCCGTGTAGCCGATGCCGCTCACCACGGCGCGCAGCGAGACCTCGACGTCGGCGAGCAAGGTGTCGACCAGGGGCGCGAGCCCGTCGGTCAGCAGCGCGTCGCCGGAGTCGTCGCTCAGCTCCTCCGCGGTCGTGGCGGCGGAGGCGTCTCCCAGTCCGTACCAGGAGGAGAGCTCCTCGGGAGCGGCGCCGGTGCGCAGCGCCGTCGTTCCGGCGAGGTGCGCCGCCACGCGGGCGGCGTCGCCGTCGCCGGAGCCCGGCTCGGCCTCGGCGGGATCGGGCGCTCCGGAGCCGGCGAACGACTCGGCGAGCGCCAGATCCTCCGGCTGCTCCGCTCCCCACTCGAGAGCACGGGTCCGGGCGTCGGCACCCGTGGTGCCGGTGTCGAGAGCCGCGCCGTCGGCGTCGCTCGAGCGGACGTCGGCGAGGTCGACCGCGGTCGTGACCACGCCCGCGTCCGCGATGCTCTCGCGCAGGGCGGCTCCTGCGCCGGTGAGGGCCCATGCGCCGGTCTCGACGGCGATCGGCCAGCCGTCCGGAGTCGCGGTGGCGATGCGGCCGCCGGTGCGCTCGCGCGCCTCGACCACGGTGACGTCGAAGCCCGCGTCGGACAGGCGCCGCGCGGCGACCGCTCCGGCGAGACCGGCCCCGATGATCGCGATCCGCTCGCCCTCGTCGGCGACGGCGCTGATCTCGGCGGCCGCGCGGACCCCGGAGCTCCAGGCGCCCTGGAGCGTGCCGGGCGCCTCCGTGTCGGTGGCCTCGCCCGCGAGGAAGACGCGGTCGAGGACCGCGGTGCCCAGGTCGGTGCGGTGCTGCGGCGTCGCGCCGACGGGCAGGTACGAGACGGAGCCGAGCGCGTACGGATCCTCGGCCCAGGCGGAGCGCACGAAGGCGGCCGGCGCGGGGACGGCGGTGGTGCTCGGCGTGGGCACGGGGGCCTTCGTGACCGAGCGGGTCGGCGTCGGACGCGACGGCGTGCAGCCCGCGAGGGCCAGGAGCCCGACTCCCGTGGCGGCTCCCGAGAGGAAGAGGCGGCGTCCGATCGTCATCCCGGACATCCTACGTTCTCGGCGTTCGGCCGGGGCGGCGCGGTGCTGACGCCACCCGGGCACGCGGCCCGCTCAGAGGTGTGGGGTGACGGCGGGACGGCGAGCGGATAGCGTCGGGGCAGCGCGGACCGGACCGCGGCGACGGGGGACGCGGCATGGACACGACTCGGACGCGGACCGCGACGACGACGGCCGGGGCCCCTCCCCGCAGTCACCTCCACGCGGTGCTGCTCGGCGCGCTGGGCATGATCGTGGTCCCGCTGCTGATCGTCCTCGCGACCACGGCCTGGTCCTCCCCCGGACCGGAGGAGTACGTCCGCATGGCGCTCGGCTCGGTGGTCGCGGCGTGCGTCTCGGTGGTCGGCGCCTGGTGGCTCGCCTTCGAGCGGCGCAGCGCCGGGGCACCCGGTCGCACCTGGTTCTGGGGAATCGCCTGCCTCGTCACGGTCAGCGCGGTCTCGACCGTCGGAGCCGCCGCCGACCGCCTCACCGGCCTGATCGCGGGCTGAGCGGGTGGACGTCCCGGCGCGGTCACCGCGCTCGCCTCACTCCTCTGCGACCGCCCCGATGGTCCCGGATCCCTCCTCGAGCGAGCGGCAGCAGCATCGGCGCCGGTGATCGCCCCGACGAGACGACCGAGCGGCTCCGGCTGTTCCGTCCCGCCGAGAGCGATCTGGACGAGCTGTGGCGGCTGTACTCCGACGAGCGGATCGCGGCGGGCGACCCCCTCCTCCGACACGGCTCCGTCGAGCAGACCCGGGCGGTGCTCGCCCGCCGAACGGCGCAGTGGGAACGGGACGACCTCAGCAGCTGGGTCGTCCGGCTGCGGAGTCCCGAGGGCGGCTCGGACGGTGCGATCGGGATCGGCGGATGCACCCTCCTCACCGACACGGCCTGGAACGTCGCGTTCACCGTCCATCCGGACCACTGGGGCAGGGGGTACGCCAAGGAGGTCGCCTCCGCAGGGATCGCTCGGGCGCGGCGGCTCCGGCCGGAGCTCCCCGTGACCGCGGTCGTCGCGGAACGGAACGAGCGATCGCACCGCACGGTCGCTCGACTCGGTCTCGAACGGAGGTGGGCGGGCCCCGACGCGCACAGCCCTGACCCCGCGGCCCGCATCGCGCTCTACTCCGACCGCCTCCTCTCCGAGGACGAGATCGGCCGCCTCACGAGCTGAAGGCGCCGCGTGGCGCTGATCGCCGCAGGCAGCAGCGGAGCCGAGACGCCTGCGCGAGACCGGGACGTCACGTTCCGGTGCGCCTCCTGGCCCCATCTTTCTTCCCGGCGGCCGGCGCTGCGCGCGAGTGGGTGGGCGGCGCGGCACTCGCGCTGACCCTCCTCGCGATCGCGCTCGGCGGCCGGCTGGCGAAACCGGGCGGGAAGGGCGCGTAGGCCCTCACCCCGCGGTGCATCCGCGGCCCGTCACCGCGAGGGGCATTAGCGTCGTCGGATGGCGAGCATCACGTACCCCGCACCCCTCCGCGCCGGAGGCCGGGTGGAGGTGCCCGCGCCCTCGATGGGAGTCCCCGCGCACCTGCACGACCGGCTGCAGGACGCCGCGCGCCGACTCGGCTCGGCGGGATACGACGTCCGGGTCCGGCCGCACGCCCTCCTCGGCGGACTCGCTCCGGCGTCCGCCGCGGATCGGGCGGCCGACCTGCACGACGCCTTCCGGAGCGGGGACGCGGTCCTTCCTCCGTGGGGCGGCGAGCTCGCCGTCGAGCTGCTGGAGAGGCTCGACTGGCACGCCCTCGCGGAGGCCCGGCCCTGGTTCGTCGGCTGGTCGGACGTCTCGACGCTGCTCCTGCCCCTGACGACGACGACCGGGCTCGCGACGATCCACGGCGCCAACCTGATGGACGAGCCGTGGGAGCTGCCGGTCAGGTTCCACCGCTGGACGGAGGTCGCCGGCCTCGAGCCCGGAGCCGCGTTCACGCAGCACGCCGCGCCGCGACGCCGGAGCCGTCCGTGGGGTGCGTGGGCGGACGAGCCGCTCGACCGCGATCGGGCCTACGAGGAGCCGACCCGCTGGCGCTCGCTCGACGGGGCAGCGGACGCGGCGATGTCCGGCCGCTTGATCGGCGGATGCCTCGAGACGATGTCCCTGCTCGCGGGCACGCCCTACGGCGACGTTCCGGGCTTCGCTCGCCGGCACGCGCCGGAGGGCACCGTCGTCTACCTGGAGGCGGCCGGGTCCGACTCCGTCTCGGTGCTCCGGATGCTCACCTCCCTCCGCCTCGCGGGCTGGTTCGAGCAGGCGACCGGCGTCCTGATCGGCCGGACCGAGGGCGCCTCCCTGCCCGAGCTGAGCCAGGAGGACGCGGTGCGGCGCGCTCTCGGCGACCTCGGCGTGCCGGTGATCCTCGACGTCGACACCGGGCACCAGCCGCCGCAGATGCCCCTGGTCAACGGCGCGCTCGCCGAGATCGCGCTGAGCGGGCCGACGGCCTCGATCACGCAGCGGCTCGTGCCCTGACGGGTCGTCGAAGTACCGCGCCGCCACCCAGATACACAACGCTTCTTGCACAATCTTTCTTGTGCTTTAGGCTGAGCGCATGGTCGACCGATCGAATCTGCACGACGCAGCTCACATGCGCGTCCTTGCTCACCCCACCCGCCTACGCCTGCTCGGGCTGCTCCGAGAGCTCGGCCCACGAACCGCCGCGCAGCTCTCGGAGCACATCGACGAGGCGCCGGGGACGCTGAGCTACCACCTGACGAAGCTGGCGGGAGCCGGGCTGATCGAGGAGGCGCCGGAGTCGGGCCGGGATCGGCGGGAACGCTGGTGGAGGGCGAAGCACCTCGAGACCGTGTGGGACGAGAGCGAGGTCGCACGCGACCCGGAGAAGCTCGGAGCCCTCCGTGAGATGGCGGCGGCGATCTCCCGCGTCTACGCGCAGCAGTACGACGAGTACCTCGCGTCGACGCCGACGCTGCCGGAGGAGTGGGTGAGCGCCGGCACGAGCAGCGACCGCCGCTGGCGCCTGAGCGCGGATCAGCTGTGGGAGCTGCGCGACGAGCTCGCGCAGCTCGACCGGAAGTGGGCGCGGATCAGCGACGACCACCGGACCGACGACGGGTCGGAAGAGGTGTTCTTCCTCGTCCAGGCCTACCGCCGGCCGCGATGAGCGCGGCGGAGCGCTCCTCGCGGCCCCTCGCCGCACTCCTCGTCGGGCACGTCCTCTCCAGAACCGGCAACGTCGTCACCCTGTTCGCCGTGCCGTTCCTGGTGCTGAGCGCGGGCGGAGGACCGGTGGAGGTAGGGACAGCGGCCGCCGCGGCGACCGCACCCGTCCTCCTCGGCGGGCCGCTCGGCGGCGCACTCGTCGATCGTGTCGGCCTCGTGCGGTCGTCCGTGCTCTCCGACGCGGTGAGCGGCACGAGTCTCGCGCTCATCCCGCTCCTGACCGCGCTCGACGCGCTGCCGTTCCCGGTCCTCCTGACGATCGTCTTCGTCAGCGGCCTCCTCGACGTCCCCGGGGAGACCGCCCGACGCGTCCTCCTCCCCCGCCTCTCCCAGACGGCGGGCATCCCGCTGGAGCGCTCGGTCGGCTTCCTCGACGCCACCACCCGCCTCTCCACCATGCTCGGCGCGCCGCTCGCGGGGGTGATGGTCAGCACTCTCGGCGCCGATGCGGCCCTCCTCGCGACCGCAGTGTCCTTCGCCGCGTCCGCGATCCTCACGGCGGCACTCGTCCGGGCACCGTCGACCACCCCCGAGGGGCCGGAGGAGAGCTCGACGGGCTACTGGTCGGACCTCCGGGAGGGTCTGCGCTTCATCCGCCGGGATCCCCTCCTGCGCTGCATCATCGCCCTCGTCCTCGTCACCAACACCCTCGACGCCGCCCGGTCGAGCACGCTCCTCCCCCTCTACGCCGAGCGGCACCTCGAGGGCGCGTCGTCCCTCGGCCTCGTCTCCGGCGTGTTCGGCGCGGCCGCCCTGACCGGAACGCTCGCCTTCGGCCTCGTCGCGCACCGCCTGCCGCGCCGGATCCCCTTCGCCGCCTGCTTCCTCGTCGCCGCCACCTACGGAGCCGCGCCGGCTCTCGGTCTCGGTGTCGTGGGGCTGGCCGCCTCGGCCGCCGTCTGCGGGCTCGCCGCCGGAGCCCTGAACCCGATCCTCGGCGCGGTCTTCCTCGATCGCATCCCGACCGCCCTCCAGGCGCGCGTGCTCGGACTCGTGTCCGCCGGGACCTGGGCAGGGATGCCGCTCGGCGGAGTCCTCGGAGGGCTCGCCGCCGACACGCTCGGCCTCCGCCTCACCTTCGCCGTCACCGCCGTGGTCTACGTGGTCGCCGCCGGCACTCCGCTGCTCGGCGGAGCCTGGCGCCGGATGGAACGGTCGGCCTCCTGACCCCGGCCGCGGAGCCGAGAACGACCGGCGTGAGGAATGCGGCGCCCCGGCCCTCCTCCGCCCGCCGAGCGCAAGGCCGAGCGGCGGGGAGGCGCCGAGTGGTAGACCTGGGGGCATGAGCAACGACATCCGCGCACTCGCCGAGGGCGAGAGCTACCTCGCCTTCTTCCAGGGCGGGCCGTTCGACGGCCAGACCGAGAACCGCGTCAGCACCGAGGGGGGCTACGAGAAGGAGGTCGACGTCTACGCCGCCGTCGACGGCCAGGAGACGCACCTCGTCTACAACGCCGTCTCCGCGAAGGAGGTCGGCGAGGCGGTCCACGTGACCTACTCGATCGACACGCCCGACTCCGACCCGATCGAGGACCCGGAGGACCGCGGCGGCGGATTCCAGTAGTCCGCACCACTCTTCCGATGCCGCTCCGGCGTCGCGCTCAGCGCGGCCGGGGCGGCATCGGCATGTGAGGACGCGCCACTCCGGGGACGACGCCTCCCGCCGCTCCTAGGATGATGGTTCCTCACTGTCTCGGCCGATTCAGGTCCGCGTTCCTCGGGAGCCGCCGTGTCCGATCCGCTGATCCGCCCGATGCCCCTCCGCGGCGACTCCGCCCGGTACTGGCTGCGGGCCCGCCACGCCGAGGCCGGGCCCGACCCCGCCTTCGCCGTCACCGGTCAGGAGGCCGCCACCGAGGGCGTGCTCCTCCGGCGGATCTGGCACACGGCCGGCACGATCGACTTCCGCCCGAGCCCCCGCGCCGACCCGGGGTCGGTGGTGCTCCTGCTCCCGCTCGAGGGCGCGTTCACCGTCGCCAGTCGGGAGGAGCGCGAGTTCGTCGGCCGCGGCACCCTCGCGGTGCTGCCCGCCCGATCGGGAGCGACGATCAGCACGAGCGCACCCAGCTCCCGGCTCGTCCTGGTCGTGCGGCCCTCGGGCGACGCGGATCCGCCCGCCGGCCTCACCGTGGTCTCCTCCCCCGCGGCACCGGTGCTGGTCGCCGCCGCGAACGCGGTGCTCGACGCCGGGCTGCCCATGAGCCCCGGGCTGCACACCGCGCTGCGGGGCCTCGCCGCGGCCGTCGTCGCGGAGTGACGGGAGCTGTCAACCCTCCCCGCCCCGGCCATCCGCTCGCAGGGACGTCCTCGAACATCGAGTGACGCCGATCGTCGGCGCCGGAAGGAGCACTCGCCATGGCCGAGATCACCGCCCACCACGGACTCTTCAAGGACACGGACCTGCACGTCGACGACACCGGCGGATCGGGCCGCCCCGTGGTCCTCATCCACGGCTGGCCCCTCTCGGGCGAGTCGTGGAAGGAGCAGGTCCCCGCGTTCGCCGAGGCCGGCTACCGCGTCGTCACCTACGACCGCCGCGGCTTCGGGCGCAGCGACAAGCCGCTCACCGGCTACAGCTACGACACGCTCACCGAGGACCTGCACACCCTCCTCACCGAGCTCGACCTGCAGGACGTCACCCTGGTCGGCTTCTCGATGGGCGGCGGCGAGGTCGCCCGCTACTTCACGAAGCACGGCGCCGAGCGCCTGCACAGCGTCGTCTTCGCCTCGGCCGTCCCGCCGTACCTGATGAAGACGGACGACAACCCGGACGGCCCGCTCGAGAAGGCGCAGGCCGCGCAGATGACCGCGGGCCTCACGAAGAGCGAGGACGACTTCTACGACCAGTTCACCACCGACTTCTTCTCGGTCGACGGCGTGCTGAAGGTGACGGAGGAGCAGCGCCAGGAGGCGATCGCTCTGGCGAAGCAGTCGGCCAAGCACGCGGCTCTCGCCTGCATGACGGCGTTCGCGACCACCGACTTCCGCGAGGACCTGCCCAACGTGTCGGTGCCCGCGCTCGTCATCCACGGCGACGGCGACGGCACGGTTCCGTTCGAGGGCTCCGGCGCCCGCACCCACGCGGCGATCCCCGGCTCCGAGCTGCACGTCGTCCACGGCGCCCCGCACGGAGTGACCGTGAGCCACCCCGAGGAGTGGAACCGCGTCGTCCTGGAGTTCCTCGCGAAGTAGCGGCGGCACCCCCGCATGCTGGTCGAGCAGCCCCGCAGGGGCGTATCGAGGCCCGTCGCACGGACACGGATCTCGATACGCGCCCTGTGCGCTGCTCGATCAGCAGGAAACGGTCACCCACGCGCGATGCTCGCTCAGCAGGAGCCGGAGCCCCCGCGTCAGCCCTTCTCCGCGCCCTCGGTCGTGTTCATGATCCGCCGCTGGAAGACGAAGAACAGCACGGCCACCGGGATCGACATCAGCACCGCGGCCGCGAGCTGCAGCGGGTACTGGTTGCCGGTGCCCAGCTGCCCCGACACGAGCGACGCGACTCCGGTCGTCAGCGTGTTCAGCTCCGGCGACTGCCGCGACACCACGAAGTGCGAGAACTCGTTCCACGAGCCCTGGAACGACAGGATGAACAACGTCACGATCGCCGGACGCGCCATCGGCACCACGATCGAGCGGAAGGTCCGGAACACTCCGGCCCCGTCGATCCGCGCGGCTTCCTCGATGGAGAGCGGGATCGAGTCGAAGAACTGCTTCATGATGAAGATCCCCGCCGCGTCCACGATCAGCGGGACGATCATCCCCGCGTAGCTGTCATAGAGGCCGAGCTGCTTGAGGATCAGGAACCGCGGGATCAGCAGCACCACCGCGGGCACGCTCATCACTCCGATGAACAGCGCGAACAGCAGGCCCCGTCCGCGGAAGCGCAGCCGCGACAGCGCGTAGCCGGCCAGCGAGTCGAAGAAGACCCGGCCGACCGTGACGAACACGGTGACGATCACCGAGTTGAGCGTCCACAGCGGCAGCGGGACGTCGGTGAACAGCCGCTCGTAGGAGGCGAACGACCAGGTCGCGGGCAGCAGCGACAGCGGGTTCGCGGTGGCGTCGGCGTCCGACTTGAACGACGAGGCGACCGAGATCAGGAACGGGTAGATGTACACCAGCGCCAGCGCGATCAGCAGCAGGTAGCCGCCGATCAGCGACGCGCGGCCGCGGGCGCCGAGGCGGATGCGGCGGTGCGGGACCGGCGCGGCGGGCTCGGGGCTCTCGGGGGCGCGGGTGCCGGGCTCGGTCAGCGTGCTCATCGGATGCCTCCCGTGGTGAGGGTCGTCGCGGCGTCGGCGCGGGCGGCGCGGCGGGGGCGCCGGCGCGGCTCCCCCTTCTCGCGGAGGAGCGCCCGCTGCAGGAGCGTCAGCACGACGATGATGAAGAAGAGGATGAAGGCGATCGCGGCGCCCTGACCCCAGCGGAGGTCCGTGAACGAGGACTCGTAGGCGAGGTACGCCGGGGTGAGCAGCGTCTTGCCCGGCGCCCCTCCTCCGGTGAGGTAGATCTGGTCGAACACCTGCCAGGTGCCGATCAGTCCGAGGGTCAGCACGGTGAAGAGCGTGGGCTTGAGCATCGGCAGGGTGACCGAGAAGAACTTCCGGAGCGGGCCGGCGCCGTCCATGAGCGCCGCCTCGTCGATCTCGGCGCCGATGTTCTGCAGCGCCGCGAGGAACAGCAGCATGAACGTGCCCGAGGTGGTGAAGATCGCCATCGTGATCAGCACGCACATCGCGACGGACGGGCCGGACAGCCAGTCCCACCAGGTGAGGCCGAGCGGGGCGCCCGCGGCCAGCGGCCCGGAGCCGTCGACGCCGACGGCGCCCAGGAGCGAGTGCAGGACGCCGGTCGGGTCGGCCATCCAGGTCGGCCCGTCGGCGCCGAACCAGCCGAGCACCGCGTTGACGACGCCCGAGGCGGAGAAGAGGAACAGGAAGATCACGGTGATCGCGATCGAGGAGGTGACGGAGGGGAAGTAGAAGGCGGTGCGGAAGAAGCCCCGGCCCCGCAGGATCCGCCGGTTCACCTGCACGGCGAGGAAGAGCGCGAGCGCGGTCTGCAGCGGCACCACGAGCAGCACGTAGTAGACGTTGTTGCGGATCGCGGTGCCGAAGTCCTTCTGCGCCAGGCCGGAGTCGGTGAGCACCGCGCGGTAGTTGTCGGCTCCGACGAACTGCGCGGTCGGCCCGAGGGGCGAGCCGAGCCCGTTCCAGTTGCTGACGCTGACCCAGAGGGCGAGGCCGATCGGGACGACGAGGAACACGCCGATCACGACGATCGCCGGGAGGGTGAAGAGCCAGCCGTAGCGGGCCTCGTGCCCGCGGATGCCGGAGCGGCGGCTCCGGGGGGCGGCGGTGGTGCTCATCGATGCGTCTCCTTCGACTCACGTGCGCGGGGTGGGGCGTGCCGGTCGGGCACGGGGAGGCGGCGGTCGGGTCCGCCGCCTCCCGGCCGGGCTACTTCGCGTTCGCGGTGTCGAGCGCGTCCTGCAGGTTGGTCTGTAGGTCGCCGAGGATCGACTCCGGGTCGCCGGTCGCGAGGCCCTCGAGCGCCGAGTTGAAGTCGGTGATGACGGTCGCCGCGCCGGCGAAGGCCACCGGGCTCACCGCGTAGTCGTTGCCGGAGACGAAGGCGGCGTTCTCGGGGTACTTCGTCGCGTACTCGGCGGCTCCGGTCTCGGTGGAGGGGATGACTCCGAAGGCGTCCGAGAAGGCGAGCTGCTGCTCGTCAGAGGTCAGGGCCGTCACGAGCGACTCCGTCTTCTCGGCCGTGGCGCTGCCGACGGGGATGCCCCAGCAGTTGCTGAAGGTGAAGGTCGACTTCCCGCCGGGGCCGGCGGGGAGCTCGGCGACGCGGTAGTCGACGTCGGGGTAGTCGGCCGCGAGCGCTCCGTTGATCCACGGGCCCTCGATGACCATCGCCGCCGCGCCCTTGCCGAACGCCTCGCCGGACCAGCCGGAGTCGAGCGCGGCCGGGAACTTCAGCACGCCGTCAGTGAGCAGCGTCTTCACCTCGGTCAGGCCCGCGACGTTCTCGGGGGTGTCCGCGGTGACCGTGGTGCCGTCCTCCGAGAGGAGCGATCCGCCGGCCTGGTTCATGAAGGTGCCGATGCGCGCGTACTCGGCGCCGAAGGAGAGCCCGGTCACTCCGTTCGCGGTCAGCTTCGTCGCCGCCGACTCGAGCGAGGCCCAGTCGGTGGGGACGTCCGCGTCGGTGAGGCCGGCCGCCGCCCAGAGGTCCGTGTTGATCACGAGGCCGAGCGTGGAGAAGTCCTTGGGCTCGCAGTAGAACCGGTCGTCGTAGCTGAACGCGTCGCGCAGCGCCGGGTAGAAGGCGTCGGCGTTCCCGGCGTCCTGGGCGTACGGCTCCAGGTAGCGGTTGCTCGCGTAGGTCTGGAACTGGTCCCAGCTCATGTAGAAGAGGTCGGGCGGGTTGCCGCCGGAGAAGCCCTGCCCGAGCTGCTGCGTCAGGTCGCTGGCGGCGACCACGTCGACCGTCGTGCTGTTCTGCTCGCCCCAGGCGTTCACGGCGTCGGTGACGGCGGTCGTCTCGGCGTCGCCGGACGAGCCGATCATCACGGTGAGGGCGGAGTCGCCGCCCGCGTCACCGGAGTCGGAGCCGCTCGAGCAGGCGGCGAGCGGGAGCAGCAGGCCTCCGGCGAGGATCGCGGCACCCCAGCGTGCCGCGCGGTGGGTGGGGGTCATGGTCTGGCCTTTCGTGGGGAGGGGCGCCGGTCGGAGTGACGGCGCCTCAGTCGGCGGGGTGGTGGAGGGGTGTGCGGAGCACGAGGTGGGGCTCGATCAGGCGGTGGGCCTCGCCCGGAGCGAGCGAGCGGTGGACGACGTCGTCGCCGCGCTCGCCCAGCAGGAGCTCGAGCGCGCCCGCGGCCACCGCGTCGAGGTCCTGCTCGATGCTCGGCAGGCCGACGGCCGCGGCGACGGGGGTGTTGTCGAAGCCGACGATCGGGAGGGAGGGCCGGCCGACGGCCACGGCGGCCATCGAGGCGCCGAGCGCGAGCGAGTCGGAGACGCAGACCAGCCCGTCGAGCTCCGGGGTCGCGCGGAGGAACTCGATGGCCGCGATGCGGGCCTGCTGGACGTCGTCCTCGGAGGAGGCGGCGAGCAGGGGCGCGTCGGGGAACCGCTCGCGGTGCACCCGCTCCCAGCCGCTGCGGCGGTCGTCGCCGGTCGCGGATCCGCTCGGCCAGCCGAGGAAGCCGATGCGGGAGCAGCCGCTGTCGGCGAGGTGCGCCGTGGCCTGGGCGAGCCCGGCGGCGCCGTCGACGTCGACCCAGAGGTGCTGCGGGTCGTTGCGGTCGTCGACGCCCCAGGGGCGGCCGAAGGTGACGAAGGGCACGGCCTGCTCGATCAGCCAGGCGGTCCGGGGGTCGCCGTAGAAGGTGGAGGTGAGTACGAAGGCGTCGACGTCGGCTCCGTCGCGGAGGCGTCCGATCCGCTCGATCTCCTCCTCCGGGCTCTTCGCCGTGTAGAGGAGGATGCGCATGCCGCGCGCGTCGGCCTGCTCGGTGACGGCGTGGAGGAAGCGGTCGAGCAGGCTGCCGGAGATGCCGTCGAGCACGCGGTCCATCCGGACGCCGATGGTGCCGGACTTGCGGGTGCGAAGGCGGCGGGCTGAGGCGTGCGGCCGGTAGTTGAGGTCGCCGATCGCCTTCTCGACGCGCTCGCGGGTGCTGTCGCGGACGATGTGCGGGCTGTTGAGCACGTTCGACACGGTCTGGCGCGAGACGCCCGCGGCACGGGCGACGTCCTCGACGGTCGGCAGTGCCATGCGTCCTCCTCGACGTGCTCTTGATCGTTCCAACCTGGCGGGATCCACCGGTTTGATCGATCAAATCCTTCGGTAAGGTTACCTCCGACGACGACGCTGTCAACCGTCCGCCCCGCTCCGGCACTCCCGGGGCCGGCGGCGGACGATCGGCGGCACGCCCCCAGCACCGACGATCCAGTGAGGAGTCGACCGTGACGACCGAGCGCGACGACCGACAGACCCCGCCCCGCCAGCCCCTCCTCCACGACTCCCTCGTCCTGCTCCGCGCACCCGTGCAGCTGTGGTCGGACGAGGCGGGCGAGGTCGGCTCCCGCCCCGTGCACGGGCTCTACCTCGGCGACGTGCGCGTGCTCGCGGGCGCCTCCCTCCGGGTGGGCGGCGCGGCGCTCGAGGCGATCGCGACCGGCCGCGACGGCGCCTCTTCCGCCCGCTTCACCGCGCTCGCCCGCCATCTCGACGACGCCGCCGCGGACCCGCGGATCCGCGTGGTCCGCTCGCGGGAGGTCTCCGCCGGCGGCGTCCGCGAGAGCATCCGCCTCGAGTCGGCGCTGCCCGACGAGGTCGCGACCACCGTCGAGCTGACCCTCGACCCCGACTTCTCGCTCGTGCACGTGGTGAAGGCGGGGCTCCGCGACGAGCCCTCCTTCGCGACCGCTCCGGTGGACGGCGGCCTCGACTGGACCCACGGCCCGGTCCGCGCCGAGCTGCGCGCACCCGGCGCCTCGATCTCGGGCACGGTGCTCACCTGGAGCGTCGTGGTCCCGGCCCGCGGGAGCGTCGAGGTCGTGTGGAGCGTCGCCGCGGAGGACGCCTCCGCCGTGGTCGCCGCCGCGTCCGGACCGGCCGAATGGGCGGGGACCGCGCTCGAGACCGGCGACTCCCGCCTCGCCTCCTGGTGCCGCGCCGCGCTCGACGACCTCGACGCCCTGCGCATGGTCACCGTGGAGCGCCCCGGCGAGCCGTTCCTCGCCGCGGGAGCGCCGTGGTTCTTCACCCTCTTCGGCCGTGACTCGATCTGGGCGGCGCGGATGCTCCTCCCCCTCGGGACCGGGATCGCCGCCTCCACCCTCCGCGTCCTGGCCGGCCTGCAGGGCACCCGCCACGTCGCGGACACCGCCGAGCAGCCGGGCAGGATCATGCACGAGCTGCGCGCCACGACCCTCGAGATACCCGGCGAGGGCGTCTCGCTGCCCCCGCTCTACTTCGGCACGGTCGACGCCACCGCGCTCTGGGTCTGCCTCCTCCACGACGCCTGGCGCTGGGGGCTCCCGGACGACGAGGTCGAGGAGCTGCTGCCCGCTCTGGAGGCGGCGCTGCGCTGGCTCCGCGATGACGGCGACTCGGACGGCGACGGGTTCCTCGAGTACGTGGACACCACGGGGCACGGCCTCGCCAACCAGGGCTGGAAGGACTCGGGCGACTCGATCCAGTGGCGCGACGGCACGCTCGCCGAGGGTCCGATCGCGCTCTGCGAGGTGCAGGCCTACGCCCACGAGGCCATGGTCGGCGGAGCGGCGCTGCTCGAGCACCTCGGCCGCGACGGCTCGGGGTGGCGCGAGGCGGCGTCGACGCTGAAGGCGCGCTTCGCGGAGGCGTTCTGGATCGACGACGCCGACGGCGGCTACCCGGCGATCGCGCTCGACGCGGCCGGGCGCCCGGTCGACACGATCACCAGCAACCTCGGCCACCTCCTCGGTACCGGCATCCTCTCCCCCGAGCACGCCGCCCGGGTCGCCGAGCTGCTGGTCTCCCCCGGGCTCGACTCGGGCTTCGGCCTGCGCACCCTGGACACCGGCTCGGGCGGCTACTGGCCGCTGTCGTACCACGGCGGCTCCGTCTGGGCCCACGACACCGCGATCGCCGTCACCGGGCTCGCCCGGGAGGGCTTCGGGGCGGAGGCGACGACCCTCTCGCGCGGACTGATCGCCGCGGCCGAGGGCTTCGGCTACCGGATGCCCGAGCTGCACTCGGGCGACCCCGCCGCCGAGGTGCACGCGCCGGTGCCGTACCCGGCGGCCTGCCGACCGCAGGCCTGGTCGGCGGCCGCCTCCGTCGCCGTGCTGTCGGCGGCGCTGGGGCTCGCTCCCGGAGGCGACACCCTGGTCGTCGCGCCACTCTCGCCCGCGCTCGCCGGGCCGATCCGCGTGGACGGGATCCGCTACCGCGGCTCCGTGGTGCCGGTGGACTGGGACGGCAGGATCTGAGGCGCCGCGCCGCTCAGGGCGGACCGGCTCAGATCAGGCCGGCTCAGGGCAGGCGCGCTCAGGGCAGGCGCGCCACGACCGCGCGCGCGATGCGCCGGCCCGAGCGGTTCGCCCCGATGGTCGAGGCCGTCGGGCCGTAGCCGGCGAAGAAGACCCGCGGATCCGTCAGTGAGGCTCCGTCGGCGACCGCGATGCCGCCCTCGCGCTCGCGCAGCCCGAGCGGACCGAGGTGGCGCAGCTCCGGCCGGAAGCCCGTCGCCCAGATGATCGCGTCGGCGCGCGTGAAGGAGCCGTCCGGCCAGCGCACGCCCTCCTCCTCGATCGACGAGAACATCCCCCGCTCGTGCAGGAGCCCGCGCTCGATCCCGGCGACCACCCGGCGGGTGCGCTGCACGCCCGTGCCGCCGACGATGCTCGGGAGGGGCAGGCCGGCGCGGGCGGCGCGGTCCTGCTCGGCCACCGCCTCCACCGCCGACTCCATCGCCAGCTGCTCGCCGTCGTGGTAGACCACCGGTCGCCGCGTCGCCCACGTCAGCGAGCGCGCCACCCGCTCGAGCTCCAGCAGGAAGCCGATCGCCGAGGTGCCGCCGCCGACCACGAGCACCTGCTTCCCGGCGAAGTCCTCGGCGCGGACGTACTCGGTCGGGTCGATCTGCACGCCGCGGAAGCGGTCGCGCCCGGGGTAGTGCGGGACGAAGGGCGATCCCCAGGTGCCGGTCGCGTTGACGAGCAGACTCGCGCGCTCGACCGCGCGGTCGGACTCGACGACGAGCGGCGACCCCGTGTCGTGCGGCGTCGCACTCGTGACGCGCCGCACCGACTCCGGACGGCGGATCTCGAGACCGAGCTCCTCCTCGTAGCGCCCGTAGTACTCGCGGACCACGTCCCGTGCCGGTCGCCGGTGATCGGCCGTGCGGAACGAGAGCCCCATCCGCTCCATGCCCGGGAGATCGTGCACGCGGTGCGCGGAGCCGAGCCGCAGGGCCTCCCAGCGGAACTGCCAGGCCCCGCCGGGCTCCGGACCGCGGTCGAGGACGATCAGGTCGCGCCCGGGGACGAGGCCGAGACGGCGCAGGTAGTAGGCCACGGACAGACCCGCCTGGCCCGCGCCGATCACCACGACGGGACGCGGTGGGGCGACGCTGTCCACGGTGCTCCTGACGCGGTCGAGGATGGGCGGCCGTCCGGCAGATCGAGGCCCGGGGTGGCGTGTCCCCCGTCTGCTAAACTACCGCGTAGATTTCAACTTTCCCTGTCTGCTCTTTTCCCCAGCCGGCTCACTGCCCGTCTGGCCTGTCATCGTGAGGGGGTCACCCATGGGGCGCGGCCGTCAGAAGGCGAAGAACACCAAGATCGCCCGTGAGCTGAAGTCGTTCAGCCCGGCGGTCGATTACAGCGCGCTCGAGCGCGAGCTCAGCCACCCGGACGAGCCGGACTACTCGAAGTGGATCGACGCCGAGGACGACGGCGACGACACGGACCTCGTCGAGGAGCCGCACCAGAAGCGTGCGTGACTCCTCCCGTGAATCGGGGCCGCTCCCTCGGGGCGGCCCCGATTCGCGTGCGGGCGGTGATCCGGCGGGTGAGGGACTCGACCTGGAGCGCGGGTCGCTCGGCTGAGCACGTTCTCCCGCTTTCCGCCACTGAGTGCAGAATGTCGGTGCCCCCTGGGACACTGACCGGATGAGCACTTCCCCGCCCGCACGGCTGCCCGTGTGGCAGTCGGAGCGTCGCGGGAACGACCTCGACGAGGCGCGCGACTTCTACGCCGGCTCGTACAACGGCTCCGGCTTCCGGGCCGAACGCTCGGTCGTGCCGTTCGCGTTCCGCTACACGACGACCGGGCCCGGGCCCGTGAGCCTCCACTCCGCCTCCTTCCTGGGCCGGGTGCGCGGCACGGTGGCCCCGAGCGACGTCTACGTCGCCCTCTGGCTGACCGCGGGGCGCGCCTCCCTCGACCTGGGGCGCGACGAGCACCGCCTCGTCGTCGGGCGCCCGGCCATGTTCCCGAGCGGCCGGCCCTTCGGCTTCGAGGCCCTCGAGTACCGCGACGCGCTCGTGCACTTCGAGGCCGCCCACCTCGAGGCGATCGCCGCCGAGCTGCACGGCACCGAGCCCGGCCCGCTGCGGTTCGCCCCCGTGGCGCGCGACACGACCGCCTGGTGGGCCGCGATCCGGCTCCTGCGCGACACCCTCGCCTCCCCGCACACGCCCACCGTGCTGCAGCGCGACGGCGTCGCCCGCATCGCCGCGCTCGCCGCCCTGCAGACCTTCGCCCACCGCATCGCCCCGCTGCCGGCCGTGCCGCCCTCGGTCAGCGCTCGGCGCCTCCGACGGGCCGTGGAGTTCGTGCAGGCCAACGCCGACCTGCCCCTCGGAGTGGCCGACATCGCCGACGCGGCCGGGCTCACGGTCCGCGGCGTGCAGCTGGCGTTCCAGCGCGCCTTCGGCGAGACCCCGCGGCACTACCTGCGCGACGTCCGCCTCGAGCGCGCGCACGAGGAGCTCTCGGCCGGATCGATCGGCTCGCTGGTGGTCGGCGACGTCGCCGCACGCTGGGGGTTCATCAGCGGCGGCCGCTTCGCCCAGCACTACGCGACGCGGTTCGGCGAGCTCCCGAGCGAGACCCTCCGGCGCTAGTCCCGCCGATCCCCGACGGCGGTTCCGCCGAGGGGCGTTCGGGCGTACTGTCCGAGGACCGCCCGCTGCCCCGCGGGCCGCGTCGATGGAGCCGCGAATGTTCGAACCCGGAGGATCCGCGCGGCCTGCCGCGCGGGTCGGCTACGTCACCGCCGCCCTGCTGGTCGGCGCGATCCTGGTGGGCGGCGCGGTCGGCGCCGCCGTCGCCCTGGTCCTCTACCTGCCCGGCGTCCTCGCCGCCGACGGCCCGCCCGGGCTGGTGAGCTTCGGCCTGCTCATGGGAGCGGCCTCCGGCGCGGGCATCGGAGTCGTCGGAGGCGCGGGAGCGGTCGCCGGCATGGTCGCGGTGCGCGTCGCGAGCCGCCGCGACGGCCCGTTCGTGCTCGGCACCAGCGCGGGCGCCGGTCTCGGCGTGCTGGTCGCCTCCGCGAACCTGCTCGTCAGCCGCGATGCCCCGACCTGGGCGACCGCCCTGCTCGCCACCGCGGCCGCCTGCGCCCTCTGCGCGGCGGGCTCGTGGCTGCTGACCCGGCACGAGCACTCCTGGGAGCGCGCGCACGCCGCACCGCGCTGATCCGCGGCGCCTCCGGGGATCAGCCCGCGTAGGACCCGACCAGGCGGACCGCTCCGCCGTCGACGCCCTTCGCGCCCTGCTCGAAGCCCTCGAACCCGCGCGCGGCCGTCGAGACGCGGCCCGCGACCCACGACGGGACGCCCGAGCGCTCGAGGCGTGCGATCACGCCGTCGGCCGCCTCCGCCGCGACCACGGCGAACATGCCGATGCCGAGGTTCCAGGTGCCCTCGGTGCTCTCGAGCGTCGCGCCGGACATCCCGGCGAGCGCGCGGAACACGTCGGACGGGCTCCAGCTCGCCCGCTCGACCTCGACCCAGGAGCCGCGCGGCAGCACCCGGGCGAGGTTCGCCGCGATCCCGCCGCCGGTGACGTGGCTGATGGAGTGGACGGCCGGGCCGAGCTCGGCGTCGTCGAGCAGGTCGAGGAGGGGCCGGGTGTAGAGGCGGGTCGGCTCCAGCAGCACCTCGCCGACCACGCCGCCCAGCTCCTCGGAGCGGTCGGTGAAGCCGATGCCGCGCTCGGCGAGGATGTGGCGCACGAGCGAGTAGCCGTTCGAGTGCAGTCCGGAGGAGGCCATCGCCACCACGACGTCGCCGTCGCGCACGCGGTCGGCGCCGCGCACCTGGTCGGCCTCGATCGCGCCGACCGCCGCGCCCGCCACGTCGTAGTCGTCGGGTCCGAGCAGGCCCGGGTGCTCGGCCGTCTCGCCGCCGACGAGCGCGGTGCCCGTCTCGGAACAGGCGCGCGCGATGCCGGCGACGATGTCGGCGATGCGGGCCGGGACGACCTTGCCGCACGCGATGTAGTCGGTCATGAAGAAGGGGCGGGCGCCGACCACGACGATGTCGTCGACGACCATGCCGACGAGGTCCTGCCCGATGGTGTCGTGCTTGTCGATCGCCTGGGCGAGCGCGACCTTGGTGCCGACGCCGTCGGTCGAGGTCGCGAGGAGGGGGGCTCGGAAGTCGCGGAGGAAGGAGACGTCGTAGAGACCCGCGAAGCCGCCGACCCCGCCGAGGACCCGGCTGTCGTGCGTCGCCGACACCGCCGACTTCATCAGCTCGACGGCGAGGTCCCCCGCCGCCGTGTCGACTCCTGCGCGGGCGTAGCTGCTCGTCTCATCACTCACGCGACGACCCTACCGACTGCCCTCTCCCGCCGCGGCGCGGATCCGGATCCCGGCCCGGGATCTCCGCCTCTCCGCAGCCGCGCACTCCTCCGAGGGCCCCTCTGCGGCAGCATCGGACGGGTGGAGCTGCAGCGTGCGGGACCGGCGGACGTCGACGCAGCGCGCGCCTTCCTCGCGGCCGCCGACCTCACGCTCGCCGGGATCGACTCCCCCTCCGTGCGCCTCTGGCTCGAGCGCGACCGGAGCGGTCGCGTCGTCGGCAGCACCGGCTGGGAGCCGAGTACCGACGGAAGCCACGCTCTGATCCGCAGCGTGGCGGTGGCCTCGGACCGCCGAGCGTCCGGCGCGGGGAGCCGCCTCGCCCGCCACGCTCTCGCCGACGCCGCTCGGAGCGGTGCCCGACGCGCCTGGCTCTTCTCCCGCAGATCCGGCCCCTTCTGGCGGTCGCTCGGATTCGAGCCCGCCGATCGCGACGAGCTCGCGGCCGCCCTGGCCGCCACCCATCAGGTGCGGCTGTTCACCGAGTCGGGGCAGCTCGGCCGCGAGGTCGCCTGGTCGCGCGCGCTCCGGTCGGATGGCGACGACGGCCCGGCCGATCCGCCGGTCGGCGCCGCCCCGAGCACCCCCGCGACCACGGATCCGCCCACGGCGAACCATTAGGGGATGAGTCCCCCGCGTGCCAGGATGGACCGTCAAACCCCCCTGCTATCCCCTTGGGAGCCCCTCCGGCATGTGCGGAATCGTTGGGATCGTGTCCTCCGGACCGGTCAACCAGTCCATCTACGACAGCCTCTCCCTCCTGCAGCACCGCGGCCAGGACTCGACCGGCATCGCGACCGCCGACGGCAGCACCCTGCACATCAAGAAGGCCGCGGGACAGGTCCGCGAGGCGTTCCGCACCCGCGACATGCGCTCGCTGCTCGGATCCATGGGCCTCGGCCACGTGCGCTACGCGACGAAGGGCAACGCCGAGCGCGAGGAGGAGGCCCAGCCGTTCTACGTGAACGCGCCGTACGGCATCATCCTCGTCCACAACGGCAACCTCACGAACACGCGCGAGCTCACCGAGGAGCTCTTCCGCATCGACCGCCGCCACCTCAACACCACCTCCGACACGGAGCTGCTGGTCAACGTGCTGGCGAACGAGCTGCAGGCCTCGATGTCGGGCCGCGACCTCGACGCCGACGAGGTGTTCGACGCCGTCGCCCGCGTGCACGAGCGCGTCGAGGGCTCCTACGCCACCATCGCGCTGATCGCCGGCGTCGGGCTGCTGGCGTTCCGCGACCCCTTCGGGATCCGCCCGCTCATCGTCGGCCGCCGCAGCAACACCGGGGCGCCGGACGACTGGGTCGTCGCCTCCGAGTCGCTCGTGCTCGAGGCGCAGGGCTTCGAGATCGTCCGCGACGTCGCTCCCGGCGAGGCGGTCTTCATCACCCCCGACGGCCGGATGACCAGCCGCCAGTGCGCGAAGGACCCGCGACTCATCCCGTGCTCGTTCGAGTACGTCTACCTCGCCCGCCCCGACTCCGTGATGTCCGGCATCTCGGTCTACGAGGCGCGCCTGCGCCTGGGCGACCGCCTCGCCGACACCATCGCGCAGTACACCCCGGGCGGAGCGATCGACGTCGTCATGCCGATCCCCGACTCCTCCCGCCCCGCCGCGATGCAGGTCGCGCAGAAGCTCGGGATCGAGTACCGCGAGGGCTTCTACAAGAACCGCTACGTCGGCCGGACGTTCATCATGCCCGGGCAGGCGGTCCGCAAGAAGTCGGTGCGGCAGAAGCTCAACGCGATGTCGAGCGAATTCAAGGGCAAGAACGTCCTGATCGTCGACGACTCGATCGTCCGCGGCACCACCTCCAAGGAGATCGTCGACATGGCCCGCGCGGCCGGCGCGAACACGGTCACCTTCGCATCCGCCGCGCCTCCCGTGCGCTACCCGCACGTGTACGGGATCAACATGCCCTCGCGCCAGGAGCTCGTGGCCCACAACCGCCGCATCCCCGAGATCTCGGAGGCGATCGGCGCCGACCAGCTGATCTACCAGGAGGTCGCCGACATGAAGGCGGCGATCCTCGAGGGCTCGGACGTCACCGACCTCGAGACCAGCTGCTTCACCGGCGAGTACGTCACGGGCACCGTCACCCCGGAGTACCTCGACTGGGTGGAGCGCACGCAGCTGAGCTGAGCTCTGCACAGCGCCGGGCGCGGCGCAACGGGTGCCGCGGATCCGTGCGCCCCTCCATGATCGGAGGGTGCGCGGCCCCGCGCGCATGCACCCGAGGAGTCCCCCGTGATCTACCGAATCCTTCCGTTCCTGCTCACCTTCGTGGCCAAGAAGATCTCGAAGTCGCAGAAGGCCAAGCGCGCCGCCGCCAAGCGCCCGACGTCCAGCGCGAGCAGCAGCCGCCGCTCCTCGTCGCGCCGGGGACGCTGACGCCGCGGTCCCGTCCGCGAGCGCGAGCCGCGGGCGGGACCCTCAGCGCAGGGCGGAGTGCAGCGGCCGCAGGGCGGCCCGCCTCCGCCGGCTAGACCCGGTCGGACCCCGTCCGCGGGTCGTCCTCGTCGGACGTCGTCCGCGCGTCGGGCAGGACCTCCTCGGCCACGGGCTCCTCGGCCGCTTCCTCGCGCTCGACGATCCGCTCGGCGGTGGTCCGGACGACCTTCCGGCCGACGACCCGGTCGAGCAGCACCACGACGAGCCCCGCGAGAGCGCCGAACAGCGTCACGAAGAGCAGCAGGCTGAAGCCGAAGACCTGCCCGCGGGAGAAGCCCTGCGTCTCGGGCAGCGCGAAGGTCAGCACGAAGGCCGCGATCGCTCCGAGCCCGACGCCGAGGGTCAGGATGCGCCAGACGCGCGGGGAGCGGCGGACGTCGACCTCTTCGCGGGTGACCTCGGGGCGGGCGGGATCGCTCATGTCTCCATTCTCCCCCGCGCGGGCGAGGGCACGGCACCGTGATCGCTCAGAGCGCGTGCACGAGCCGGCCCGCCTGCGCGCGCAGCTCGCGGACGACGGTGCGGACCGAGAGCCGCTCCGCCCGGTCCGGCCGCATCAGCGCGACGATGTGCCGCACGGAGTTCACCCCGCGGAGCGGCTTCACCACCACTCCCGCGCCGCCCGCCGTGTAGCGCGGGAGCACCGCGATGCCCAGGCCCGCCGCGACGAACGCCTCCGTCACGCGGGTCGACGCGAAGCGCTGCTCCACCCGCACCGCCTCGCCGGACGCGGTCTCGATGTCCTGCATCACGCGCTCGAACGGGAACCCGTCCGGGACGCCGATCCAGGTCTCGCCGACCAGATCCGCCGCCGACACCGTCGCCCGGTCCGCGAGGCGGTGCCCGGCCGGCAGGCCGATGTCGAGGGGCTCGATCATCAGCTCCGCCATCGCGAGGCCGCGACCGGCCCAGGCGCTTCTGCCGGTGGGCGAGTGGGCGAGCACGATGTCGAAGTCGGCGGTCAGGTCGGCGAACTCGTCGGTGCCGGGGTCCGCGTCCTCGCACTGCACGACGAGTCCCTCGACGCTGCGGAGCGCGACCAGCGCGTTCGGGAGGAGCATCTGGCCCGCAGTGGGGAAGGTCGCGATGGTGACCTCGCCGATCGGGTTGTTCTTGAACGTCTGCCAGACGGCGTCGGCCCGCTCGAGCGCGATCGCGATCTCGGTGGCGCTCCGGGCGAGCTCGCGTCCCGCCGCCGTGAGCACCACGCCGCGGCCGGAGCGCTCGATCAGCGGCACGCCGGCCTCGCGCTCGAGCACCTTGAGCTGCTGCGAGACCGCGGAGGGCGTGCGGTGCGTCGCCTCCGCCACGGCCGTGATCGAGCGGCGCATCGAGAGCTCGCGGAGCAGTTCCAGCCGTCGCACGTCCATGTAGAGAAACTACATGTCAAGGCAAGAACAGTTCGATTGTCCTACGGAACACGGGGCCGGACACTGGACGTTGTACACAGCATCCCGGCGGATGGATCAGAAGCCGCCGCAACGAAAGGCAGAACACTCATGAGCATCGCAATCCTCGTCGTCCTCAGTGGCCTCGCCGCATGGGGCACGGTGTCGACGGTGCTCGTCGCCAGCCGCGACGGCTACCGTCAGGTCCCCGCGCAGCACTGAGCCCCGCCGCTCCGCGACAGCACCTCATCGCGTTCCAACGCCGTCTCCCGACCGGGAGGCGGCGTTCTCGCGTCTCCGGGGGCTGGTGCCGCTCCTCGGGGAGCGCCTCCCCGCCGCGGCTCCCGGGGGTCGACCATCGGCTCGCCCCGCACACGACGACGGGCCCCCGACCGGAGTCGAGGGCCCGTCGTGCGCGCGGTGCGGCTACTTCGCGGCGGTGCGGCGACGCAGGCGCGCGACCGTCATGCCCAGACCGAGCAGCAGAGCGGCGATCCCGGCGGCGAACGCGGGGGTCGCGTCCACTCCGGTCTCGGCGAGGTGGTGCGAGCCGGCGACCGGAGCAGTGGTCGGCGTCGGCGCGGGGCCCGTGGTGGGCGGCGTGGTCGGCGCGGGCGTCGGCTCCGTGGTCGGTCCGGGAGTCGGGGTGCCCGCTCCGGCGCCGGCCGCGACGGCGAAGCCGACGCTGATCTCGGTGCCGGTGGTGTCGAGCGCGAACGTCGCGGTGTGCGCGCCGCCCGCCAGGCTCTCGTCGATCGGGACCGAGAACGAGGCGCGACCGGTCGAGTCGTCGGTGACGGCCCGGGTCGGGTCGATCGTCGCGGTGCCGACGACGGTGCCGTCGACGCTCGCGGTCACGGTGGTGTCAGCCGCGGCTCCGGTGCTGAACAGGAGCGAGGAGAGGTCGACGGTCATCGTGTCGCCGACCGCGTACTCGCTCGAGTCCGGGACGTTGTCGGTCAGGCCGATCGTGCGCTGCACGGGGTCGGGGCTGACGGTGCCGAGGTCCTGGATGTAGCCGACGAAGGCGTCCAGGTCGATGCGGCCGGAGTCGGCCGTGCCGGTGCCCTCGGTGAAGGTGCTGAAGCCGTCGCCGCCGCTCGCGAGGAAGCTGCTGGTCACGACGGTGAAGGTCGCGGCCGGGTCGATCGGCTCGTTCTGGAAGAACACCTGCGAGATGCGCGAGCCCTCGGGTGCCGTGGCGTCGAAGACGTAGGTGAGGTCCTTCGAGGTGGAGAGGTTCAGCTGCGGGTGGCTGGAGCTGCCCACCCACTGCTCCTCGAGCAGGTCGGAGATCTGCTCGCCGGTCAGCTGCAGGGTCACCAGGGTGTTCGCGAAGGGCTGGGCGTCGGAGGCCTCGGCGTAGGTGACCACGCCGTCCGCGTCGCCGGGCTGGTCCGGAGTCGCGGTGTAGGAGAGGTCGTCGCGCAGGCCGCCCGCGTTCGAGAAGGCGATCTGCGTGCCGAGCTCACGGGTGGCCCAGAGCTGGGCGTCCGAGACGAGGTTGCCGAGGGTCGACTCCGAGCCGCGGTTGGTCGTGGTGCCGTCCGGGCGGTAGGCGCGCGAGATGTCCTCGGTGATGGTGCCGACCTTCACGCTGCCCTCGCGGACGGCGACGGCCTGGGCGTCGGCGACGATGGTCTCGACCTCGGGGTCGGGCTCGAAGGCGCCGACGACGATCGTCTTGGCCGGGTCGTCCGACGCCGGGTCGTCGACGACCTTCGTCAGCGGCACGACCTCGCTGGTGAGCGAGGTGAGCTGCTTGGTCGCCGGGTCGACGGTCAGGGACATGCGGCCGATGTTCTCGGCGTAGCTGCCGGTCTGCGACACGACGGTCGGGAAGGCCCGGCCGGCGTCGATGCCCGCGTCGTACTCCTGGTGGCTGTGGCCCGAGACGATCGCGTCGACGTTCGGGGCGACCGCGTTGACGATCGCGCCGAACTTGGGGTCCGCCTCCGGAGTGTTCAGCTCGGCCGCGTCGGCGTCGGCTCCCTCGTGCAGGAGCAGGACGACCACGTCGGCCTCGTCGTTGGCGGCGTCGCCGTCCTGGAGCTGCGCGGCGACCTCATTGACGTTCTCGGCGATGGGCTCGATGGAGAGCGTCGAGATCGTGGCGGGGCTGACGAGCTTGCCGAGGTCCTCGGTGATCGCGCCGATGAAGGCGACGGAGACGCCGTCCTGCTCGGTGATCACGTACGGGGAGTAGGCGCGCTCGCCGGTCGCGGTGTCGTAGAGGTTCGCGTTCACGTAGGGGAACGCCGAGGCGTCCACGACGCGGCCGTCGACATCGGCGCGGCCCTGGTCGAACTCGTGGTTGCCCAGCGTGCTGACGTCGAGGCCCATCGCGTTGAGCGAGTCGAGCGTGGGGATGTCGCCCTGCACCTTCGACACGAAGGTCGAGGCGCCGATGTTGTCGCCGGCCGAGACGAACAGCGTGTTCGGGTTGGCGGCGCGGTAGGAGTCGACGGCGCCGGCGAGCACGGCGGCTCCGGCGACGGCGCGGTCGGCGGCGAGCCGCCCGTGGAAGTCGTTGATCGAGAGGATGTCGATGGCGACATCGCCCTCGGCCGCCGCGGCGGGCGTGGCGCCGAGGAGGGCCGCTCCGGCGACGGCGCCGACGGCGGTCGCGGAGAGGAGTCGGGTGAGGCCGCGTCGGCCCCGGGAAGTACTGCGCATCGTGAAGGGGACTCCAAGCATCGAGCGGTGGATCCGGAGAGGATTCGTGCCGCGTGAGGGGGTTATTCCCAGACAACCCGACGGCGGACCCCAGGTCAAACGTTCTGACGACGGCTCGCCGCCGCGTTTACGAGAAGTTAACTCGCCGACGCTCAGCCGACGCGCAGGATGGGGAGGAACGGCGTGAGGTCCGCGCGCACTCCGGAGGCGTGGATCCGCCCGCTCGCGAGACCCTCGCTCCACGGCAGCGAGCCGGTCGCGAGCGGCAGCCAGGTCGCCGCGTCCATCTCGATCACGTTCGGCGGAGTCCCGCGGGTGTGGCCCGGGCCCTCGACGCACTGGGCCGCGCCGAACGGCGGAACGCGCACCTCGACGCTGCGCCCGGGGACGTTCGTCTCGATGATCTGCAGGAGGAACCGCACCGCCGTCGCCGTCGTGTTCCGGTCCGCTCCTCCGGCGAGCGCCGCCCGCACCGCGGACTGCCCGCTCGCCTCGTCGATCCTGCCCTTGGCCATCCACCCATCCTGCCGCCGCCGCTCGCTCCCGGAGGCCTCCGCGGGGCTCCGCCCGGCGTGTCGGCGTCCGCAGCGCCGCCCTGCGGAGGAGGACGTCACAGGGACCAGCCCCGGCGCGGGGCGCCCTATCCTGTCAGGGTGAAGATCCTCGTCCTCGGTTCGGGTGCCCGTGAGCACGCCATCATCACGGCTCTCCTCGCGGAGGAGGAGCACCACGAGATCATCGCGGCGCCCGGCAACGCCGGCATCGCGCGCGACGTCGAGGTCATCCACTTCGACACGAACAGCCCCCGGCTGGTCAGCGACTTCGCCGTGGAGCAGGGCATCGAGCTCGTCGTCATCGGCCCCGAGGCGCCCCTGGTCGCCGGAGTCGCCGACGCGCTGCGCAAGCGCCGCATCCCCACCTTCGGCCCCGACCGGGCCGCCGCCGCACTCGAGGGCTCGAAGACCTTCGCGAAGCGCGTGATGGACATGGCCCGCGTGCCCACCGGCCGCGCGACCCGCGTCTCCACCCTGGTCGACGCCACCCGCGCCATCGACGAGTACGGACTCCCCTCGGTCGTCAAGGCCGACGGCCTCGCCGCGGGCAAGGGCGTCCTGGTGACGGAGTCGCGCAGCGCCGCGATCGCGCACGCCGAGTTCTGGCTGCAGTCCGGCGACGTCCTCATCGAGGAGTTCCTCGCCGGCCAGGAGGTCTCCCTCTTCCTCCTCTCCGACGGCCACGACGTCGTCCCCCTCTCCCCCGCGCAGGACTTCAAGCGCCTGAGCGACGGCGACGAGGGGCCGAACACCGGCGGCATGGGCGCCTACTCCCCGCTCCCCTGGCTCGCCGACCGCTGGGAGAGCGAGCGCGCCTTCGTCGACGAGGTGATCGACACGGTCGCCATCCCGACCATCCGCCAGCTCGAGCGCGAGCGCACCCCCTTCGTCGGACTCCTCTACTGCGGCCTCATCGTGACCGACGCGGGCCTGCGCGTGATCGAGTTCAACGCCCGCTTCGGAGACCCCGAGACCCAGGTCGTCCTCCCCCGCCTCGCCTCCCCGCTGTCCGCGCTGCTGCACGCGGCGGCCACCGGCGCGCTCGCCTCCGTCCCGTGGCCCGCGTTCACGGACGAGGTTGCCGTCACCGTCGTCCTCGCGAGCGAGGGCTACCCCGAGAACGCCGTCACCGGACGGACCATCACCGGACTCGACGCGGCGGCGGACGTCCCCGGCGTCACCATCGCCCACGCGGCGACCCAGCTGGTCGACGGGAGCTTCGTCGCCACCGGCGGCCGCGTGCTCAACGTCGTCGCACGCGGCGCCGACTTCGCCGAGGCGCGGGAGCGGGCGTACCGCGCGCTCGACCTGATCCACCTCGACGGCGGGGTGTATCGGAGCGACATCGCGGCGAAGGTCGCGCAGTAGCGCGACCTCCGACGTGCTGTCGGCCACGCCGATCCCTGCGCGGCGTGGCGCGGTCGGCTGGGAAAGTGGCCGGGTCTCGTAGAGCCGGTCACGTTCGGCGCGTCCGAAACGCTCGGCACGCGTTTCGGTCGACGCCTCGAGGGTGGCCGGGGGCGGGAGGATCCGCGCTCGGACTCGGACCTCCGCGACACGGGCTCGCGGCGGAGGTCGGTCGTCTCGCGGGGGGCGGGTCAGGCCAAGGTGCGGAGGGCCTCGGCGAGGTGGGGGTGCGCGAAGGTGAAGCCGGCGTCCTCGAGGCGGGCGGGCACGACCCAGCGGGACTTGAGCAGGAGCTCGGACTCGGTGCGGAGCAGGAGCGTCGCGGGCTCGAGGACGAAGCGCGGGGCCGGCACGCCGATCCGGCGGCCCACGGCGGCGCGGAGCAGCCGGGAGAGCTCGGTGTTGTCGCTCGGATTCGGCGACGCGAGGTTCACCGGCCCGTCGAGGGTCGACTCCTCGAGGAAGCGGATCGACCGGTGGACGTCCTCCACGTGGATCCAGCTGAAGTGCTGACGGCCGCGGGTGCGCCGGTGCTCGTGGTGCACGCCGGCCTCCCGGCGGGCGCGCGTTGAGGGCCACGGCCCGTCGAACTGCGGACCGCCGAGGCCGAGCCGCGCTAGCCGCAGCAGGATCGCCGTCGCCGGACCGTCTCCGAGCACGATGGACATCCGCAGCGCCACGCGCCGCACGCCGGGCGTCTCCCCGGCGAAGAACTCCGACTCCCACGCCCGCGCCACGTCGACCGAGAAGCCCTCGCCGAGCACGCCCTCGTCCTCGGTGTTCGCCCGCTCCTCCTCGTGCCGGTAGATCGTGGCCGTGCTCGCGTTCATCCAGACCGGCGGAGGAGTCGCGGCCGCCTCGACCGCGCGGTGCAGCTCCGCGGTGGTCGCCACGCGCGAGCGGAGGATCTCGGCGCGGTTCGCCGCGGTGTACCGGCAGTCGACGCTCTTGCCGGCCAGGTTCACCAGGAGGCGCGCACCGTCGAGGACCCGGGTGATGCCGGCGGTGTCGCCCCAGCGCAGGTCCGGCCCGGAGCGGCCGATCCTCCGCACCGTCCAGCCGTCGGCGGCGAAGCGGCGGGCGAGGTCCGTCCCGAGGAATCCGCTCGCACCGGCGAGGACGACGACGGGGTCAGCGGTGCTGCTCATCGCCCCATCGTGCCGCACGGCGCCGGAGTCACGGGGAGGACTCGTCGCAGGCGCGCTGCCGGTATGCGAGGTGGGTGGAGGCGGGTCTCGATCAGCCGCCGAGCGACCCCGCACCACGGAGCAGCCGCGCCGCGGCGAGCGCCCCGGCCAGCCGCTCGGCGAACCCCGGCGGCACCTCGGCGGGAAGCGCGTCGACCGGCCACCAGGCCACGTCGTCGCTCTCGTCGCTGACCGTCACGGGAGCGTCCGGATCGGCGATCGCGCCGTAGCCCGCGTCCCAGTGTCGGGAGCAGCGGCCGAAGCCGTCGCCGAGCGCGTGCCGGTCGAGGTCGAGGGGCAGGACGCCGAGCGGCTGCAGCCCTGCCGCTCCGCTCTCCTCCCGCGCCTCGCGGAGGGCCGCGTCGGCCGTGGAGTGGTCGCCGGGCTCGACGTGACCGCCGAGCTGCACCCAGAACCGGCCCTTGCGGTGGAAGCAGAGCAGCACCTGCGCGAGATCCGGCGAGAGCACGAAGCAGCTCGCCGTCAGGTGCTCGGGTCCGCCGTCGCGCTCGAGCGCCGACTCGCCGCGCTGCTCGAGGAACGCCAGGTACTCGTCCCGCAGGTCCGCGAGCGCGCCCGCGTCCCACTCCCGCAGCTCGCCCGCCAGCCGCGCCCCTCGCTCCCCCGTCACGCGATGGACCCTACCTCCCCTCCGCGAGCTGCCACTCCGGTGCGCGGCACGGCGTGCGTGGCGTACCGGAGCGGCAGCTTCCGGGGAGGGAGGAGGGACGGGAGCGTCAGACGGAGAGGCCGGAGAGGCCCTCGCGGTCGACGCGGCGGTGGAAGCGCATGCCGGCGAGACCGCCGAGCACGGCGCCGACCAGCGCGACGATCAGGGCGGCGAGCGCCGTCACGACCGCCGCGGCCGTGGCGTCGCCGGCGTCCAGGGGGATCGTCGGAAAGCCGCTGACCGCGGAGAGCGCCTGGCTGCCGCCGGTGATCGCCGAGACGATGCCCACGACGATCGCGACGACGACCGCCCAGGCCCACACTCCGACGCCCTGCTTCGCTCCGCTGAAGCGGGCCATGCGGCCGGCCACGTACCCGCCGCAGTAGTAGGCGACGAGGAGGATGACCAGCAGTGCGATCGCGCCCGCCCAGCCGAACGCGGCGGGGTCGGCCGCGAGGTCGCCGGTGACGTCCTGGGTGCCGATGACGGCGGCCCCGATCGCGGTGACGAGGGCGGTCAGGAGGACGGCGAGTCCGGTGGCGGCGAGCCAGCCGAAGAAGGCGCAGCCGATCTTGAAGCCGCCGAAGCGGTCGCGCTCGCGCTGGTGGATGTCCTTGCGCGCGGCCGCACGGGCCTGCTTCGCCTCGGCGGAGTCGGGGTCGACGGGCGCGCGGTGCTCGGGGGCCGACTGCGCGGAGTCGGAGCGGTCCGCCGAGTCGGAGCGGTCCGTCGAGGCGGAGCGGTCCGAGGAGGCGGAACGGTCCGGAGTCGCGGAGCGGTCCGTCGCCGCAGCCGCTCCCGTATCTCCCGCGGAGTCGATGCGCGCCGTGCCGCCCGCCGCCGAGCCCTCTGCCCGTCGCGGCAGTCCGCCGTCAGCCGGATCCCTGTCTGTCGTGCTCATGTCGAACCTCCTGGCCGAGCGCCCCGAAGAAGGGCGACACGCTCAGTCAAGACCCAGGGAGCCCTCGGTGTCGCGGGCTTGACGACAGGACGGAGCGGTCCGGTCGTCAACCCCCTGCGCCCCCTCCCTCCCACCCGCTTGCATGGAGGCACCGACCGACGACACGAGAGGGAGAGTCATGACTCCGGAATCCCCCGAGCAGACACCGCCCGGCACCGAGGCCGAGCTGACGCCGAAGGCCGACCACGGCGAGACCACCTACCGCGGCACCGGCCGCCTCAGCGGCAAGGTCGCCCTCATCACGGGCGGCGACAGCGGCATCGGCAAGGCCGTCGCGATCGCGTTCGCGCGCGAGGGCGCCGACGTGGCGATCTCGTACCTCGACGAGCACGACGACGCCGAGGACACCGCGACGTGGGTCCGGGAGGCCGGCCGCGAGGCGCTGCTCCTCCCCGGCGACCTGCAGGACCCGGCGCACTGCCGCGCCGTCGTCACCGAGACCGTCGAGCGCTTCGGCCACCTCGAGGTGCTCGTCAGCAACGCCGCCTTCCAGATGAGCCGCGAGAGCGTCACCGACATCCCGGACGAGGAGTGGGACCGCACGATCGCGACGAACATCAGCGCCTACTTCCACCTCGTGAAATCGGCGCTGCCTCACCTGAAGGAGGGCGCGTCGATCATCGCGACGAGCTCGGTGCAGTCCGACCAGCCGTCGTACCAGCTGCTCCCCTACGCCGCCACGAAGTCGGCGATCCTCAGCCTCACCGCCTCGTTCGCGCAGGCGCTCGGCGAGAAGGGCATCCGCGCCAACTCGGTCGCGCCCGGCCCGATCTGGACGCCGCTGATCCCCTCGACCATGCCGGAGGAGGCCGTCGCCGAGTTCGGCGAGCAGGTCCCGCTGGGCCGCCCCGGGCAGCCGGCCGAGGTGGCCCCCGCCTACGTCCTCCTCGCCTCCGACGAGGCGAGCTACATCAGCGGGTCGACGATCGCCGTCACCGGCGGGAAGCCGATCCTCTGATCACGCTCCAGGGCACCGCTCACCCGCAGGATTCCGCGATAGGTTCCTGCGGGTGAGTGTCCACATCCGCAGCATCGAGACGGCGGTGCCGACCACGGTCCTGCGCCAGTCCGAGGTGCGCGACCTCTTCGCGTCCCAGCCCGCGATGACCCGGCTCGGGTCCCGCCTGATCGGCGCGGCCTTCGACGCGTCCGGGATCGACACCCGCAGCACGGTGGTCGACGAGCTCGACCGGGTCGAGCGGGAGGGTGCGAGCGTCTTCTACGACGCGGGGAGCGGCCTGGTGCTCGACCCGGGGACGGCCGCGCGCAACGCCGTCTACACCGAGCGCGCTCCCGAGCTCTTCACGGAGGCGGCCCGCCGCGCCCTCGCGTCCGCGTCGATGACCCCCGAGGACGTCACCCACGTGGTGACGGTCTCCTGCACCGGCTTCTACGCCCCGGGGCCCGACTACCAGCTGGTCCGCCGCCTCGGCCTCGCGCCCTCGACGCAGCGCTTCCACCTCGGCTTCATGGGCTGCTACGGCGCCTTCCCCGGCCTGCGCGCCGCCCGCCAGTTCTGCGAGGCCGACCCGGAGGCGGTCGTCCTCGTCGTCGCGGTCGAGCTGTGCACCATCCACCTCACCAGCTCCAACGACCCGGAGCAGATCGTCGCGACCTCCGTCTTCGCCGACGGCGGAGCGGCGGCCGTCGTCACCGCCCGCGAGGCCGCGCCCGGCACCCCGGTGCTCGAGCTCGACGCGCTCGCCACGACGCTCACCGACGAGGGCGAGACCGAGATGGCGTGGACGATCGGCGACCACGGCTTCTCGATGCGGCTGAGCACCTACGTGCCCTCGATCATCGGAGCGAACATCGAGGCGGCCGTCGCCCCGCTGCTGGCCGGCGCCGAGGTCGAGCGGAGCGACGTGCAGCGCTGGGCGATCCACCCCGGCGGCCGCAGCATCCTCGACAAGGTGCAGGCCTCGCTCGCCCTCAGCGACGAGCAGCTGGCCCCGTCGCGCGAGGTGCTGCGGACCAACGGCAACATGTCGAGCGCGACCGTCCTCTTCATCCTGCGGCGCCTGCTGCACGGCGAGGCGGCCGACGGCGAGCGGATCGGCGCGATGGCGTTCGGCCCCGGCCTCACCGTCGAGCTCGCGCTGCTCACCAAGCGGGGCGGGGAGTGACTCCGCGAGCCCCTCTCGCGCCGGACCTGCGCCACCGCGAGGTCTCCGAGCAGGAGCTGATGGACGACCCGGACTGCGACCGCACCCTGCTCGACGCCACCTACGCCCGCTTCGGCACCGTGAACCGGCTGGTCTCGGGGTGGCGCGGCCTCTACCGCTCGCGCCTGCGTCCGCTGCTGCGGCCCGACGAGCCGTTCCGCCTGCTCGACATCGGCTCCGGAGGCGGCGACGTCGCCCGCTCCCTCGCCGGCTGGGCCCGCGAGGACGGCCTCCGCCTGGCGATCACCGCCGTCGATCCGGACGAGCGCGCCTCCGCCTTCGCCACGTCGACGCCCGCGCCGCCCGGAGTCGAGTTCCGCCGCGCGAGCAGCGCCGACCTGGTCGCCGAGGGCGAGCACTTCGACCTGGTGACCTCCAACCACGTGCTGCACCACCTGTCGCCGGAATCACTCGCCGACCTGCTCGCCGACAGCGAGCGCCTGGCCCCGCGCGCCCTCCACAACGACATCGAGCGCTCGCGGCTGGCCTACACGGCCTACCTGCTGGCCACGCGACCGATCGCGGCCGGCTCGTTCCTCCACTACGACGGGTCGCTGTCGGTGCGGCGCAGCTTCACCGCCGCCGAGCTGCGGGCGGTGGCGCCCGAGGGGTGGCGGGTCGAGCGCGCGGCGCCCTACCGGCTGCTGCTCGCGCGGGGCGAGGTGTGAGGACGCGGCGGAGGGTGAGCGCTTCCGGTCCGCTCTGGCTGCGCGCCGTTGCCGTCAGCTACTCCGCCAACTGCGCCCTCGGCACCGCCGTCGCCACCGGCGCTCTCCGCACGGGCCGCTGGCACTGGATCCATCACGCGCTCTACATCTGCACGTCGACGCTCACCGCTCTGGCCTGGGCGACGCTGCGACGGTCGGACACCCGCGCCGCGTCCGCGCTGGCTCCCGCCGCCGTCCCGCTGGCGGTGATCCCCTTCGCGGGGACGCACGGACGTCGGCACCCGGCGATCGCGCTGGCGGCGGCTCCGTTCGTGCTCGCCGCTCTCGGGCGGACGCGGCGGCCGGCGCGGCGCCGAGGAGTGCTCCAGCGTCTCAGGGCCGGGTCAGCCCTGCGCTGACGCGCCCCGGCTTCTAGCGCGGGGGCTCGACGTCGCGGTCGGGGTCGGAGCGGTACGAGCGCAGCGCCTGCCAGCCGGCGATCGCGAGGATCAGCGCGCCGCAGAGCATCGTCAGCAGGTTCGGCACCGAGAAGCCGCTGCCCACGACCGAGTTGATGCCCGCGCCGAGCACGAACACACCTCCGAGAAGGTAGAAGATGACCCTCGTCTTCACCGTTCCACCGCTTCCCTCGAGCCTGCACAGGACCCTCGATGCTACCGCGCGCGCCCCGGGCCGCCGCCGCTCCCCCCTCTGCGCGATCGATCGGGGCAGGATCGAGGCATGGAGTTCCTCGATGTCGTCCGGCGCCGGAAGACCACCAACGGCGCGTTCCTGCCCGACCCCGTCTCCGAGGAGCACCAGCGGCTCCTGATGGAGGTGGCCGGCCGGGCGCCCTCGCAGCTCAACAGCCAGCCGTGGCGGTTCGTGCTCGTCGAGGAGCGCGAGACGATCGACCGGATCGCCGCGATCAGCGGCGAGAGCATGACCACCGCAATGTCGAACGGCACGTTCTTCGAGCGCTACAAGCCCTACTTCCGCTTCAGCAGCGAGGAGATGGAGCAGCGGCGCGACGGGATGCTGTTCGACAAGCTGCCGGCTCCGCTCCGCCCCTTCACGAAGCAGGTCTTCACGAAGCGCGGGCAGTTCCTGATGAACTCCCTCCGCGTCCCGCAGACGCTCGGCGAGGAGAACCGCCGGCTCGTCGCGGGATCGCCGCTGCTGCTCGGGGTGATGCTCGACCGCTCCGAGTACCGGCCGGGCGAGCTCTCCTCCTTCTACTCGGTGTTCAGCATGGGCGCCGCGATGGAGAACGTCTGGCTGAGCACGGTCGAGCTGGGGATGGGGATCCAGTTCGTGTCGTTCCCGATGGAGGTGCCGGGAGCGTGGGCGCGGATCGAGTCGCTGCTCGCCGTGCCCGACGAGCTGGAGCTGATGGCGGTGTACCGGCTCGGCTACCTGCCTCCGGAGCAGCGGCGGCCGGCGATCGACTGGTCCTCCCACCAGCGGAAGCTTCCGTCGCAGTACGTCTTCCGCGGCACCTGCGCGACTCCGCAGGAGGGCTGGGACGCGCCGGCCGGGCCGTGACGGGATCCGGAGCGGCGCGGCCGGCAGCCGGAGGTGCCCGCGCTCGCTCCCGGGCCGGCCCCGGCCGACGGGAGATCCGCGACGGAGCATCGACTCTCGCTACATGCGTCGGCTAACGTGGCGCCCAGCACGCCCGGCAGTGCTACGTCCCGTCCGCGGGACTGTCAATGGGGGTCCGGCGTGTCTCCCGCCCGATTCCCCGCACCGGGGTCCGAGCGGATACCGTCCCCCGAGGAGCCGTCCGCCAGGGCCGGCCCGATGAACGAAGGGGGCCCGTGGCCACGCTCATCTACGGACCGCAGAACCTCGAGATCGAATTCGAGGAGCGCGTCCTCGCGCACCTGAAGGTCGCCGTCCTCTCGAAGCTGCGCCGCAACGAAGCCTTCTCGCTCTCGTGGATGGAGGACGCCTCCACCGGACACGGCCGGAGCTCCGTCTGGCTGCACCCGTCGGTGCCGCTGCACTTCCGCTTCACCGAGGCGCACCAGCCCAAGCTCAACCGCGCGTGGATCGAGCAGATGCTCAGCGTCGCCAGCATGCACGGCGAGCTCTCGGTCCTGCCGGAGCCCGAGGAGCAGCGCCAGGGCTCCTGAGCCCTGCCGCTCCTGGGCCCCGCTGCCCCCTGATCGCACGGCCGTCAACCCCGTCCCCTCTGCGGGGGACGCGAAGTACCGTCGAGAAGACGTCCCCGGAACCATCGGCGGACGTCGACGGACGGAGACGACCATGACGGACACCGCGCGAGCGACCGGCCTGCCCACCCTCACCCCGGTGCGGACGCTCCGCAAGGAGCAGCCGATCGAGCCGCGCCGCGTGCCGGACTCCGCCTCCGTCGGCTCCCAGCCGGTCATCGGCTGCCGGATCGACGTGAGCGGCCGCTCCTTCGTCGTCGAGCTCGACATGGCCGGCATCTTCCTGCGCCAGGTGCGCCGGAGCCTGCGCGAGGGCGAGGGCGGCCTCGTGCTGCTGCGCCACGTCGACGGGATCGAGATGATCCCGTTCTCGCGCGCGACGCCGTTCGACGTCTCGGACATCGTCTGCCCCGAGGGCGTCGAGCCCGCGGACGCCCGCTCGGCCCTGGGGCTCCGCGACCGCTGATCCGACGGGCGGCGTGCTCCGCCCCGCGCCCGCCGCTGAGCGGGATCAGGCGGGGAGCGACGCCTCGATCAGGTCGACGATCCGCGGGTCGTCGGGCTCGACCGTCGGGCGGAACCGGTGGACCGTGCCGTCGGCTGTGATCAGGAACTTCTCGAAGTTCCACTTCACCCGGCCGGCCTTGCCGTTCTCGTCCTCGGCCTTGGTGAGCTCCGCGTAGAGCGGGTGCGCCGAGCGGCCGTTGACGCGGACCTTCTCGAACATCGGGAAGGTGACCCCCCAGGTCGTCGAGCAGTACGCCTTGATCTTGTCCTCGTCGCTCAGCTCCTGGAGGAACTGGTTGCTCGGGAAGCCGAGGACCGTGAATCCGCGCTCCCCGTAGCTCTTCTGCAGGGCCTCGAGCTTCTCGTACTGCGGGGCGAGGCCGCAGCGGGAGGCGACGTTGACGATCAGCCGCACGGGCGGGTAGTCGGCGAGGGTCGACGTGGTGCCGTCGATCGTGGTGAGGGGGATGTCGGCGATCGTGTCGGGCACGGAGGGCTCCTTCGGACGTGGTGCGTCGACGCTACTCCCCGCCGCCGAGGGAACCCCGAGTCGTGGAGGCGGCTCGCTGCGGGTTCCCGCGACGGTCCGGGGTTCCCTCGGCGCGCACCTGCCTCCACCATGGGGGGATGGCCGCCTCGCAGCAGATCGTCTCGGTCGGCGGGCGGAGGCTGCGGCTGACGAACCTCGACAAGGTCGTCTACCCGGAGACGGGCTTCACCAAGGCCGACGTGCTCTCCTACTACGCCTCCGTCGCCTCCGCGATGCTGCCCCATCTCGCGCGCCGCCCGATCACCCGGAAGCGCTGGGTCGACGGAGTAGGCACCGCCGAGCATCCGGGCGAGGTCTTCTTCGAGAAGAACCTCCCCTCCTCCGCCCCCTACTGGCTGAGCCGGACCCGGCTCGCGCACTCGTCGCGCGACGTCGAGTACCCGCTGGTCGACGACGTCGCCGGGCTCACCTGGCTGGCGCAGCAGGCGGCGCTCGAGCTGCACGTCCCGCAGTGGCGGGTGGGCTCCGACGGCGAGCGCCGTCCGCCCGACCGCCTCGTGCTCGACCTCGACCCGGGCGAGGGGGCGGGCCTCGCCGAGTGCGCCGAGGTCGCGTTCCTCGCCCGCGACCTGCTGGAGGGGATGGGGCTGGCTCCGCTGCCGGTGACCAGTGGGAGCAAGGGGATCCACCTCTACTGCCCGCTGGACGCCTCCGCCTCCAGCGACCAGATCTCGGCGGTCGCGCACGAGCTGGCGCGCGTGCTCGAGTCGGACCACCGCGACCTCGTCGTCTCGGACATGAAGAAGACCCTGCGCGAGGGCAAGGTCCTCGTCGACTGGAGCCAGAACAGCGCGGCGAAGACGACCATCGCCCCCTACTCCCTCCGCGGGCGCCTCCGGCCGGCGGCCGCCGCGCCCCGCACGTGGGAGGAGCTGGGTGCCGAGGACCTGCGCCACCTGTCGCCCGACGAGGTGGTGGAGCGGCTGCGGAGCGACGGCGACCTCCTCCGCCCGCTGCTCGCCGCCCGGGGTGCCGGGCTCGAGCCGACCCCGGAGCGGATGGCGGGCTTCGCCGCGACGGACGCCTCCTCCGACCGCCTGGCGACCTACCGCAGCATGCGCGACGCGTCGAGGACGCCGGAGCCGGTGCCCGAGGCGGGGTCCGCGGGCTCCTCCTCGGGCGACTCCTTCGTCATCCAGGAGCACCACGCGCGGCGCCTGCACTACGACTTCCGGCTCGAGCACGACGGCGTCCTGGTCAGCTGGGCGGTGCCGAAGGGCCCGCCACTGGAGGGCGACCCCAACCGGCTCGCGGTGCAGACCGAGGACCACCCCCTCGAGTACGCGACCTTCGAGGGGACGATCCCGGCCGGCGAGTACGGCGGCGGCGAGGTGCGCATCTGGGACGAGGGCACCTACGCGCTCGAGAAGTGGCGCGAGGGGAAGGAGGTGATCGCGGTGCTGACCGGCCGCCCCGACGGCGGGCTCGGCGGCGAGCCCCGTCGCTACGCCCTGCTGCACACGGGCTCGAGGGAGGGCGCCGAGAAGAACTGGCTCCTGCACCTGATGGCGCCGGGTCCCGCTCACGGGCACGGGACGCAGCGACGGGGCCGGGCGGCCGCGTCCGCCGCGTCGCCCGCTCCCCGCCCCGCACCCTCCGCAGACCGCCCGGCCGAGGACTCCCCTCCGCGCCGCCACCGCCCCATGCTCGCCACGGCCGGACGCCGCGGCGACGTGGACCCCGGGGCCGCGATCGAGATGAAGTGGGACGGCTACCGCGCTCTCGTGCGGGTGCAGGGCGGCACCGCGACCCTCACGAGCCGCAACGGCAACGACCTGACTGCGGCGTTCCCCGACCTGCTCGCCCCGCTCGCCGAGGCCGCCGCCGACGCCGTGCTCGACGGCGAGATCGTCGCCCTCGACGCTCGCGGGCGCCCCGACTTCGGCGCCCTGCAGACCCGCGGCGGGCTGACGAAGCCGCGCGAGATCGAGGCGGCCGCCCGGTCCACTCCGGTGCACCTGATGGTCTTCGACCTGCTCGAGCGCGCAGGAGAGGACCTGACCGGGAGCGACTACGACACCCGTCGCTCGGCACTGGTCGACCTCGTCGCCGAGAACGAGCGCGTGCACGTCCCGTCCGTGTTCGACGGCGACCTGGAGGAGGCGATGGCCACCAGCCGCACCCTCGGCCTCGAGGGCGTGGTCGCCAAGCGCCGCGACTCGCGCTACCAGGAGGGCAGCCGCTCGCGCGACTGGATCAAGCTCACCCACCACCGGCTGCAGGAGGTCGTGATCGTGGGCTGGCGCGAGGGCGAGGGCGGCCTGCAGGGGTCGGTCGGGGCGCTGCTGACCGCGATCCCCGGCGAGGACGGGCTCGCGTACTCCGGCCGTGTGGGCACCGGCTTCAGCGACCGCGAGCGCCGCGGACTGGTCGACCGCCTGGCCGAGCACGCCACCGAGGAGCCCGCCGTCTCCGTCCCTCCGCTCGAGTCGCGCGGCGTGCACTGGGTGTCGCCCGTCCTGGTCGGCGAGGTCCGCTACCGCGAGCGCACCGCCTCCGGGACCCTCCGCCAGCCGGTCTGGCGCGGCTGGCGCGCCGACAAGGCCGCCGAGGACGTCCGCGTGGAGGAGCCGGGCAGCTGACCCTCCGGTCTTCCGACGGAGAGGCCCGGGAACGCGGCTCGCGCCGCCGATCCACTGCGGCCCCGGGCACCTCAGTCCAGGCGCACTCCGCGCAGGAGGAGGAGGGTCGCGCCGACCGCGGCACCGGTGCCGATGAGGACGCCGCCCGCTCCGGACGCCGCCGCGAGGACGCCGAGGAGGCTGGGCAGGGCGATCAGCCCGAGGCGGTTCCCGGCCAGGCGCAGCGCGAGGGCGCGGCCGTGGCGGTCGGCGGGGGTGCGCTCGATCAGCCACGACATCGTGATGGGCTGGCCGATCCCGAGGCCCAGGCCGAGGGCGGCGACCGCGACGAAGAGGAGCACGGTCGGCGCGGGCAGGGCGACCAGCACCAGGCAGAGCGCCGAGATCAGGATGCCGCCCACCATCACCCGAGTGCGCCCGAGCCGGGCGGTGGCCGCACCGAGGAGGAGCCGCGAGGCCATCGACGCGAGCGCGCGCACGGTGAGGAGGGCCCCGACGACGCCGGCCGGGAGCCCGCGCTCGGCGCCGAGGGCGGGGAGGTAGACGACGGTCAGGTCGACGGCGGCGACGACGGTCGCGCTGGTCAGCAGGGCGCGCGCGAGGCCCGGCACCCGGAGGAGACCGAGCGTCGAGCCCGGAGCCGCAGCCCCCTCCGCCGCGGGTCCGCGCGGGGACGGGCTGCGGATCCCCGCCGTCGAGACCAGCAGCAGCACCGCGAGGATCCCGCCCACGAGGAACAGCGGCGCCGGGTCGGGCCGCACCGAGCCGCCCGCGAGCACCGGGATGAACGCGGGCCCGATCGCCTGCCCGAGCGACGCGGCGAACGTGTAGTAGCCGAAGCGGCTGTCGAGCCGCGTCCCTCCGGTGCCGCCCGCGACGACGGTCTGCTGCCCGACCACGCAGCCCAGGTGCCCCGCGCCGAGCAGGGCGATGCCGAGGAGCAGCCCCGCGACGCTCCCGCCCGCCAGGAGCAGCACCGCGGCCGCTCCCACCGCGACGAGCGAGCCGACGGCCATCACGGCCCGGGCGCCGACCCGGTCGACCAGCCCGCCCACCGGCAGCGCGATCAGCAGCGGCACCAGCGCGAACGAGGCGCCGAGCGCCCCGAGCGCCCAGGCCGGCACGTCGAGCCGGATCGCCTGGTAGACGGCGGCCGGCCGGAGCAGGAACGCGACGGCCTGGATGAGCACGGCGTGCGCGAGCAGGGACGGAGTCGCCAGGCGGTTCCGCACGCGCGCTCCTTCCCGCGGCGCTCGGCCGAGCACCCGCTCCCCCATCCTCCTCCCGGTGCCGCCGCCGAGTCGCCCGGAAAGGATCGTCCTGTCCCCTCGAGAACGGGCCTTCTCGTGCGACTCAGCCCTGCGGCGGCGGCGAGGGGAGCGCGTGCGCGGGCAGGGTGCCGAGGCGGTGCCGGCCGCGGAGGAGGAACCAGGCCAGGCCGATCCCGACGACCGCGGCGATCACGACGACCGCGCTCCAGCGCAGCTCCTCCCCGTAGACCTCGACGCGCGGCCACGCGAGGTCGACCGTCATCGCCGCGCCCCAGAGCACCGCGACGACGTTCACCGGCAGGCCCGCGCGGCCGAGCGAGAAGCGCCCGGGCGCGGCTGCGGGCCACCGGCCGCGGAGCCGGGCGATCAGCAGCGGCACCGTCACCAGCAGGTAGGCGAGGTAGATCAGGATGACCGCCACGCTCGTCACGGCCGTGAAGATCGCCGGCGTCCCGATGTTCACGACCAGGATCAGCACCGCGAGCACCCCCACGACCAGCGCCGGCGCCACCGGTGTCCCGCGCCGCGGGTCGACGCGGGCGAGCACGCGGCTGCCGGGCAGGGCGTTGTCGCGGGCCATCGCGAAGATCAGTCGGATGGCCGCCGTGTGCACCGCCAGCGCGCACACCGTGATCGCGACGACCACGCAGAGCAGGAGGACCGATCCGAGGGGGCCGCCGAGCACCTGCAGCACGATCCGCTGCAGCCCGCCCGACGCCTGCCCGAGCGCCGGGTCGGCGAGGTCGGGCGCCGAGAGGATCCCCAGCAGCAGGATGAGGCCGCCGAGGACGAAGGAGGCGGTCACCGCCCGCAGGATCGCCGTCGGCGCGGTCCGGCGCGGATCGACCGTCTCCTCGCCGAGCGAACCCGCGGTGTCGAACCCGTACATCACGTACGCCGACGCGATCGCGGCGATGAGGAACGCGCCGGCGTACCCGCCCGGCGTGCTCCCGCCGTAGCCGCTGGTGTCGAGCAGCACGGTCGGCGGATGCACCACGTTCACCGCGAGCACCGCCACCAGCAGCACCGCCGCGACGAGCTCGATCAGCACGCCGACGCTGTTGATCCGGGCCATCAGCCGCACGCCGCGCGCGTTGACCGCGGTGGTGAACGCGATCAGCAGTCCTCCCCAGACCACCGCGCTCACCCCCGCGGAGCCGCCGAGCTGGAATCCGCTCCAGATCTGCGGGAGCGTCGTCTGGTACGCCAGCACGACGGCCGCGAGCGTGACCACGGACGCGGTGGCCATCAGCCAGCCCGCCAGCCAGCTCACCGTCGGCCCGGCGAGGCGCTTGCTCCAGTTGTAGACGGAGCCCGCGACCGGGTAGCGGGCGGCGAGCTCGGCGAAGCACAGCGCGACCATGAGCTGCCCGGTGAACACGATCGGCCAGGACCACCAGTAGGCGGGACCGCCGAGCGCGAAGCCGAAGGAGAAGAGCTGGAACGTGCCGGTCAGGATCGAGATGTAGCTCACGCCCGCGGCGAAGCTGCCGAAGCGGCCGATGCCGCGGGTGAGGGAGGGGCGGTACCCGAACTCAGCGGTCCCGTCGTCGACGTCCTCGGTGGTGCTCATCGGGCTCCCCCTCGCGGGCGCGCTCGTCGCACCGAGGTCAGGATGCCAGCCGCCGCCCGGCCGCACGACTCCCCCGTCGCGGGCGTCCGTCAGCGGGTGCTCAGCGCTCGCCCCGCTCCCGGTGCACAGGACTCGGGCGGCCCCCGCGGACGGGAGCGGCGTCAGCCGTGCGCCGCGAGCCGGGTGCGCTGGGGCACCAGGAGCTCGAGCAGCTCCTCGACCCCGTCGACCCGCTGCGGCTCGACCGGGTGCCCGGGTCCGCACGGCTTGTAGGCGGGCGGATCCACGTTCAGGACGTGCCCGACGGGCCGCCCCTTCTCCCAGACCGTGAGGAGGAAGGCGCCGTCCCGCTCGTCGGGGGCGCCGATCTCGAAGACCCGGCCGCGCACGATGGCGCACTGCGGCTCCTTGCGCGCGAGGCGCACCCAGAAGGGATGGTCTCCGGTCATCGTGCCCGTCCTCCCCGGCCGACCCGCGGCCGTGCCCGTAGCGGTCGACCGGTGATCGTGTCGTCGGCGACCCGCAGGGCCACGGTACGTCCGCCTCCCCTCAGCCGATCAGGGGGTTCACTGCGGAGCCTCGCAGTGGTAGCGGACGCCGGTCGCATCCCGGTCCGGGTCCGGGTCCGGGTCCGCACGACGGGGAACCACTCACTGCTCGTAGGAGTCCTCGTAGTCGGCACCACTGGTCAGCTCGCCGTCGCCGGGTTGCACGGGATGCTCGCCGGTGAGCGCGTCGATCCGCGCGCGCAGCCGTGCCACCTCCGCCGCGTTGTCCGGTTCGGGCAGGTCGCTCGGCGTGGTCTCGACGATGAGGGCGGCCGCGGCGTTCACGAGGAAGGTGGCATCGACCGTCCCGCCGTCGGCGCCGATCCCCGTGTACTCGACGGTGTCGGCCGCGCCCTTCGAGGCGAGGGCGACGGCGTACTCGACGAGTGCGTCGGCCGCCTCGTCCCCCACCAGGATCGTCTTGTCGGCGAAGAGGATGTGCTTCATGCCGTCCATGCTCGGCAGCGCCGGCTGCGTGGAGGGAGGAGGTTGACAGAGGACCGCCGCTGACGGAAGACCTGGACAGATCGAGCAGAGAATGGCAGGCCGGGTTGTCGGATCCCTCCGGTCTGCGGAAGGGTGGTGGCAACGGCGGGCGCCTGCCGGCCGGAGATCAGGGGCTGGAGACGCCGATGGGGAAGCTGCACTACGACGGGACCGTCGAGATCGACTTCGAGGACCGCGTGCTCGCGCACCTGCAGATCGTCATCACCGCGAAGCTGCGCCGCAACGAGTCGTTCCTGCTCAGCTGGCGCGACGACCACAGCATGGGCGACGGCCGCAGCGCGATCTGGATCCACCCCTCCCACGCGCTCCGCTACAAGTACTTCGGCGGCCGGATGCCCCGCATCAACCCCGCATGGATCTCCGCGCTCACCGACCTCGCGAACTCCGCGGGCGGGCTGTACGTGATCTCGGAGCCCGCCGAACCGGTGCGTCCTCCGGCGAAGGGCGATCAGCTGTGAAGCGCATCGACCTGATCTACAACGGCACCGCCTACACGGTCAACAACAGGAGCCTCGAGGAGTTCCGCGCCGAGGTCGAGGCCGCCCTCGCCTCCCCGACCCCGCAGTGGCTGACCGTCAACTACGGCGAGGGACGCGCGAATCCGGCGCTCCTCCTCATCACGCCGTACACCCCGCTGTCGATCATCACGAACGACTTCGACGAGCTCAACGCAGAGCACGAGTAGCGGCGGACCTCGGGGAGGTCAACCACGTCGTCCGGTCGATCCGCGCCCCGTACCGTCGTGCAGGACCTCGTCGACGTCGTGCGCGGACCCCGCACGGCGACACCCGATCGACACCGCCCGCGCCCCGGCGCGCAGAACAACGGCCGCGGACACCCGGCCAGGAGCCGTGATGACAGATCCCGCCTTCGCCGTCCTCGACGACCTCATCGCCGCCCTCGAGCGTCCCGGCTCGATCGACCCCGGCCTGAGCCGCTCCGTCGCCGTGCAGGCCGCCGTCCTCCGGCTCCCGTCGCCCCGCACCATGCACCGTCCGCGCCCGACGAGCCGCTTCACGGGCCGTCGCCTCGTGCGCCCGGGCAGCGCAGCCAGGCGGACTCCCGCGCGTCACCGCGTCGTCGTCCCCGCCGGTCCGACGGAGCGTCGCGCCGAGCGGAGCCGACGGCTAAAATGGGGGCGGTGAACGACTCCGACGCTCTCTGCGACCCGTATCTGCGCGGGTATCCGATCGACGGTGTCGCGATCTCCACGCTCGGCAGCCCCTTCGGCGGCGAGACCGTCGCCGCGAGCGACAGCACCGCGAGCCGGCTGGACGAGATCCAGATCGACCTCGGCGAGGGCCCGTGCTGGGAGGCGATCCGCGCTGCCGGCCCCGTCTCGGTGCCGGACACCGGCGCGGAGGAGCGCTGGCCGCTCTTCACCGAGGCGATCGGCCCCACGGCGGTGCGCGCGGTCTTCGCCTTCCCGCTCTCGATCGCGGGGCTCTCGATCGGTGCGGTCGACCTCTACTCCCGCCGCCCCACGTCGCTCAGCGACTCCCTCCTCGGCCGGATCAGCGCCTCGACCACCGCGACGGCGCTGCTGGTGCTGGCCGCGGTGCTGCGCGACAACGAGGTCGAGGAGAGCACGAATCCGCGCTCGCGACGCGTGGTGCACCAGGCGACCGGCATGATCATCGCGCGCTACGGCAGCACGGCCGAGGAGGCGCAGCTGCTGCTGCGCGCCCACGCCTTCGCCCAGCAGCGCTCCGTCGTCGATGTCGCCTCCGGCATCGTGGCCCGGCACGACGGGTTCCCCGACCGCCCTCTCACCGCCCAGGACGACACATGGTGACGAACTCCCGCGAGCGCAGCGTCATCCAGACGTTCGTCGCCCTCTCCGACACACTGGTCGACGACTACGACGTCGTCGACTTCACCCAGACCCTCGTGGAGAGCAGCGCGACCCTCTTCGACGCCGTCTCGGCGGGGCTCGTCCTCGCCGACTCCACCGGCTCCCTCGAGGTGCTCGCCTCCACGGACGAGGACACCCGGCTGATCGAGCTGCTCCAGCTCGACAGCGGGTCGGGCCCGTGCATCCAGTGCTTCGAGACCGGGCGGCCGGTGATCGTCGAGGACGCCCGCGCCGTGGGCGAGGAGTGGGCGGAGTTCCGGACGCTGGCGGTCGAGCTCGACGTGCTCTCGGCGCACTGCGTGCCGATGCGCTCGGCGGGGACGACGATCGGCTCCCTCAACCTCTTCCAGGCCCGGCCGGGGCGGCTCGATCCGGACGACATCGCGGTCGTGCAGGCGTTCGCCGACGTCGCGACGATCGGGATCCTGCACCAGCGCGCGCTCCAGCAGAGCACGGTCACTCAGGAGCAGCTGCAGCACGCCCTCGACAGCCGGGTGCTGATCGAGCAGGCGAAGGGGATCCTCGCCTACGCCCACCGCACCACGGTCGAGCAGGCCTTCGAGGTGCTGCGGGTCCGCGCGCGAGCGACGTCGACCCCGATCACGACGCTCGCCCAGGAGATCATCCGCGACTACCGGCGCTGACGCTCCGCGCGCGCGGAGCAGGAGCGGGGCGGATCCGCGCCGGCGGCGCCGCGGCTCAGAGCTCAGTACTCGTTCTCGAGCTCCCACGTCGCGCGGGGGTCGACGTCCGAGGCGGGCACCGGTCCGCCCGCACTGTCGAGCGCGTCGAGGCGCTCGAGGATCTCGTCGCTCGACTCCGCCGCTGCGCCATCGCTGCCCGCGACGACCAGGGGGACGCCGAGCCCGACGGTGAGCGTCACGATGGAGGAGGGGGCCGAGTCGTCGGCGACGCTGACCGTGCTCATCCGGTGCCGCTGCGCGAGCGCGAGCGAGTAGCGGACGACGGCGTCGGCGGTCGCGTCGTCGAGGGAGAGGGAGCCACCGGTGTGGAAGAGCGTCGTCATGGTCAAGTCCTCGCAGGGCAGGCGGATGGGCATGGTTCCGTCACCGGGGGCCAGGATGCGGTGCGTTCACGCTACGCCCCGGGCGCTCGCGGGTGCAGGTCTTGCGCCGAGGCCTGCCCCTGGCGCATGGTTCGCTCCCGACGCCGGAGCAATTCCCCCATGGCTCTGAGGCGGCCCACATGTTAACGTGAACACACGCGTCGGTCCCCTCGGCTCGACGCATCCCTCCCCTGAAGGAAAGGTCTCGACGATGAGACGACGCTCCCCGGAGCCCCCTGCCGCCGCGCCTCGGCGCCGCGTGCGATCCCTCTTCCTCTCCGCTCTCGCCTGCACGAGCGTCGCCCTCACCGGCGCTCTCGTCCCCGTCTCGGCGCAGGCCGTCGACGTCCCGGCGCCCACCGCGCACTACGACATGTCCCACGCCGGCTCGGCCCTGCTCGACATCTCGGGCAACGGACGCAACGCCACCCTGACCGGCCTCACCGACGCGTCCTTCGCGAACGCCGGCGGCGACCAGGTCGCCCGGTTCAAGAACGACGGCTACGCGAGCCTCCCCCAGGGCCTGGTCACTGGAGCCGACAACGCCTTCGCCGTCGAGTACACGGTGAAGACGCAGACCACCGCCAACCAGTTCGGCTGGGTCATCGGCGACGGCGTCGGCCCGTGGAACACCACGCAGCTCGGCAACCACGTCTTCGTGAACCCGCGCAACCCCGACGGCTCGCCCAGCGGACAGGTCCTCGCGGGCATCCGCGTCAAGGAGCCCACCAACAACGGCGAGACCCGCATGCCGTTCGGCGGCACGCTGAACCCCGGGTTCACGACGCTCACGCTCGTCGGCACCGGCACGGGGTCGAGCACCGTGCTGACCCTCTACCGCGACGGCACGCAGATCTCGACCGCGAACACCACGAAGTCGATGGCGAGCATCGTCCCGACCGGGTCCACGCTCGGCTACCTCGGCCGCTCGCTCTACTCCGGCGACGCGCTCGTGACCGCCGACGTCACCGACGTGAAGTTCTGGGACACCTCCCTCACCGCCGAGCAGGTCGCCTCGAGCATGCCGACCGCCGCGGCGAAGGCGTCCGCGACCTCCGCCCTGCTGCGCTCGGACATCCAGCCCGTCCTGCTGGCCGGCAACCCGTCGCTGACCCAGGTCTCCTCGAACCTGACGCTGCCCGCCTCCAGCAGCGGCGTCCCGCTCACCTGGACCTCCTCGAACAGCGCGGTCGTCTCGGCCACCGGCGTCGTCTCGCGCTCGATCGCGCAGAACACCCCGGTCACCCTGACGGCGACCACCGCCCAGGGCGCGACGATCGCCTTCGAGGTGGTCGTGCTCGCCCCGAGCATCAACGACGACCTCGACGCGCTGAAGCTCGCCACGCGCACCACCGAGAACCTCCCCCTCGCGGTGAAGGGCGCCCGGAACGGCACCGACATCACCTGGACCTCCTCGGACCCGGCCCTCGTCACGCCGACGAACACCTCCTACGCGGCTCCGGCGGTCGGCGCGGCCGACCCCTACCGCGGCGGCGGCGTCGTCACCCGGCCGGCCTACGGCTCCGGGGACAGGACCGTCACCCTCACCGCGACGGCCACCCTCAACGGCGTCACCGAGACGCGCGCCTTCACGCTGACGGTCGCCGAGCTCGGCCGCACCGCTCCCGACGCGGGCTACGCCTCGGCGTACTTCAAGTCGGACGGCGACGAGAAGATCTACCAGGCCGCGACCTCGGGCAACGACTTCTTCACCTTCTCGCCGGTCAACGGCGGCAAGGCGGTCATCACCTCGACGACCGACACGAAGGGCCTGCGCGACCCGTTCATCCTCCGCTCGCACAACGGCGACAAGTACTACATGGTCGCCACCGACCTCTGCATCTCCTGCGGCACCGGCTGGGGCGACGCCCAGTCCAAGGGCAGCCTGAAGATCGAGGTCTGGGAGTCGACCGACCTGGTGCAGTGGACCCGCACCAACGGCGCCGACACCGGCATCACGGTGAACCAGCCGGCCGCCGGAATGACCTGGGCGCCCGAGGCGTACTGGGACGACACCCTGCAGTCCTACGTCGTGTTCTTCTCCTCGCGCCTCTACTCCGACGCGACGAAGACCAACAACGACAAGCTCTACTCCCGCGTCTTCTCCGTGATCACCCGCGACTTCCGCACCTTCACCGCTCCTCCCGCCACCTGGCAGGACACCGGCTACGCGCGGATCGACTCGACGATCACGAAGATCGGCGACTACTACTACCGCTTCACCAAGAACGAGGAGGGCGGCGCCGCCGGCACCCTCGAGGCCGGGAAGGACATCTTCCTCGAGAAGTCGAAGGTCCTGACCGCCGGGACGACCTCCTCGAACTGGAGCGCCGACCCGAACACCACGTGGCAGCTCACCGACACCCGGATGACCTCGCTCGAGACCGGCCAGGCCGGTGAGGGACCCGAGATCATCAAGCTGAACGCGGGCGACCCGAACGACACCACCGGCACGGGCGACGGCTACGCCTTCCTCGTCGACAACTACGGCGACGGCGGCTACAAGGCCTTCCTCACCTCCGGAGCGGCCATCGCCGGCAGCTCGCAGACGAACCGCCTCTCGCAGTCGGCCGACTGGAACGTCTCGCCCAAGAGCCGCGCCGGCCTCCCGGCCAGCCCGCGGCACGGCGCGTTCGTGAGCGTCCCGCAGACGGTCCTCACCGCCATGAAGAACTGGACCGGCGTCACCGCCGTCGACTCCACCACGACCCTCACCGCCGACGGCCGCACGGTCACGGCGACGGTCGCGGCGGCCGACAAGGGCGACGTCGTCGGCTCGGTCACCTTCACCGGCGGCTCGTGGACCTCGACCGTCCCGCTCTCCGGCGGCTCGGCGAGCGTCTCGGTCCCGGCGGGCGTGACCGGCGTCACGGCCTCCTACACCGGGTACGCGGACAAGCTGGTGCGCACGTCGGTCTCGGCCGTCGTCCCGCTGGACACCCTCGAGCTCGTCCCCGCCGTCGCCACGCGCTGCGTCGCCGGGAAGATCGTGCTCACCGCGACCGTGAAGAACACCGACACCGCTGCCGCGGACGTCACGATCACCTCGGCCTACGGCTCGAAGTCGTTCACCGCGGTCGCTCCCGGCTCGTCCGCCTCCGCCGCCTTCACCACCCGCCTGGCCTCGATGCCGGCCGGCACGGTGACGGTGACCGGATCGGCGACCGGCCAGCCCGCGTTCACCGCGACGGTCCCCGTGGCCGCCGCGCGCTGCTGACGCACTGACGACGAAGGGCCCCCTCCTGCGCTCGCGCGGAAGGGGGCCCTTCGTCGTTCCCGGGTCAGACGGTGGGAGCGAGCAGGTCCGCGTGGTGGGCGGCCGCCACGTTCGGGTGGGCCCGGAGCCGGTAGCGCAGTGCGTTCTCGCCGTAGGTCTCGAGGATCGGCGCGTTCGTCGGGTCGACCGAGAGGCCGGACTTGAGCTCCTCGGGCAGCGGGAGCGAGGGCATGGTGGCCGAGAGCGCGGGGTTGAAGAAGAACGGGATCGAGATCCGGTCCGTCCCGATCAGCGGCGAGATCACGCGGTGCAGCGTGGCCTTGAGGTAGCCGCCCGTGGCGAGCTCCAGCATCTCGCCGATGTTGACGACGAACGCGCCCTCCATCGCGGGTGCCTCGATCCACGAGCCGTCGTGCTCGACCTGCAGGCCGCCCTTGCCGGGCTCGACCAGCAGCAGCGTCAGCACGCCGCCGTCGCGGTGCGCGCCCACGCCCTGCTTGGGCTCCGGGTCGGAGGTGCCCGGGTAGCGGACGACCTTCACCAGCGAGAACGGCCGCTCGGCGAACGCCTCGTCGAACACGTCCTCCGGAGCGTCGAGCGCGACCGCCCAGGTGCGCAGCAGCCGGATCGCGACCGCGGCGAGCTCCGCGTGCCAGCGCTCGAAGACCTCGCGGAACTCCGGCAGCGCCTCGGGCCAGAGGTTCGGCCCCTCGAGGCGCTCGTAGTCGGCGACGCCGGGCCCGGCGGGAACGGCCGGTCGGTCGATGCCGATGTCGACCTGCTCGCGGTAGTCGACGTCGCCGTTGGTGAGCTCAGCGCCGAAGCGGGTGTAGCCGCGGAACTGCGGGCTGAGGGTGTTCTCGATCGCGAGCTTCTCCTCCTCCGGCAGGTCGAAGAAGCGGCGGGAGACGGCGACGACGTCGTCGAGGAGGTCCTGGGGCACGCCGTGGCCGACGAGGTAGAAGAAGCCCACGTCGTGCGTGGTCTCCCGGAGGTCGCGGCGGAAGGCGGCGGCCTCCGCCTCCCCCCGGTCGAGGCGGGACAGGTCGAGGATCGGCAGGGAATCGGTCATGCACCGACTCTCGCGCACGAACCTGCACAGCAGTCGATTGTTACGACAACCAAAACGGCGGGCCCCGCCACGGCGCGGAAGAGGTTCCTCCGCTCCGCGACCGGGCCCGCCGTGAGCGCCGAGTGTTACGGCGTGGGCATGCCGCCGTTGACGTGCAGCGTCTCGCCGACGACGTAGCTCGACTCCGGGGAGGCGAGGAACACGTAGGCGGGAGCGAGCTCGGCCGGCTGACCCCAGCGTCCGAGCGGCGTCTGCGAGCCGACCTCGGGCAGCTTGTCGGACGGCTGGCCGCCCGCGGTCTGCAGCGGCGTCCAGATCGGGCCCGGGGCGACGACGTTCACGCGGATCCCCTTGGGCGCGAGCTGCTGCGCGAGCGCCTTCGAGAACGTGTTGATCGTGGCCTTCGTGCTGGCGTAGTCGACCAGCATCGGCGACGGCTGGTAGGCCTGGATCGACGAGGTGCTGATGATCGCGGAGCCCGGGGCGAGGTGCGGCACGGCCGCCTTCGTCATCCAGAACATCGCGTAGACGTTGGTCTTGAAGGTCTCGTCGAACTGCTCGTCCGAGAGCTCGAGGAAGTCCTCGACGTGCTGCTGCTTGCCCGCGTTGTTGACGAGGATGTCGAGTCCGCCCAGGCCCTCGACGGCCTTCGCGACGGCGCCCACCGCGAAGTCGTGGTCGGTGATGTCGCCGGGGATGGCGACGGCGGTGCGGCCGGCCTCCTCGATCAGCGCGACAACCTTCTTCGCGTCCGACTCCTCCTCGGGGAGGTAGACGATCGCGACGTCGGCGCCCTCGCGGGCGTAGGCGATGGCGACGGCCGCGCCGATGCCCGAGTCGCCTCCGGTGACGAGCGCCTTGCGCCCGGTCAGGCGGCCGGAGCCGCGGTAGCTCGACTCGCCGCGGTCGGCGGGGTCGTCCATCTTCGAGTCGAGGCCGGAGCCCTCCTGGTACTGGGCCTCCGTGTCGATGTCGGCGAACATCGCGGTCGGGTCTTGGAACGTGTACTGGTCGTTCTGCGGAGTCTGGTCGTTCTGCGAGGTCATGTCTCGACGCTAGGCGCGCGGGATCGGCGGCCGCGCGTGCTTGACAGCCCCGATCCGCCAGGACACAGGAGGTCTTCAGGAGCCGCGAGGCTTCCCGGATCGGGGAGAATGGTGCGGTGACCCGCGACGACTCCCTGTCCTTCGACACCACGGCGCCGCTGCCCGGCTGGCAGCACGCCTACTCCGGCAAGGTGCGCGACCTCTACACCCCCGACGACGCCGACCCCGTGCTCGGCGCCGACCGCATGCTCGTCGTCGCCAGCGACCGGGTCAGCGCGTACGACGCGGTCCTCGAGCCCGGAATCCCCGGCAAGGGCGAGCTGCTGACCACGCTCTCCCTCTGGTGGTTCGCGCAGCTCTCCGACGTCCCCAACCATCTGATCCCGGGCGCGATCCCCGAGGCGGTCCGCGGCCGGTCGATGCTGGTGAAGACGCTCGACATGTTCCCGATCGAGTGCGTCGTGCGCGGCTACCTCTCCGGCAGCGGCTGGAAGGAGTACCGGGAGACGGGCTCCGTCTGCGGCGTCCCGCTCCCCGAGGGCCTCCAGGACGGCGACGCGCTCCCCGAGCCGATCTACACCCCGGCCTGGAAGGCCCCGCAGGGCGAGCACGACGAGAACATCACCTTCGAGCGCACGGTCGAGATCGTCGGGGAGGAGGCCGCAGAGGCGCTGCGCACCCTCTCGCTCGCCGTCTTCCGCGAGGCGTCCACCATCGCCCTGGCCCGCGGCGTGCTGCTGGCCGACACGAAGTTCGAGTTCGGGGTCGACCGCGGGACCGGAGTCGTCACCCTCGGCGACGAGGTCCTCACGAGCGACTCCTCCCGCTACTGGGACGCCGACGACTACGACGCCGGCATCCGCGGCCGCTCGTTCGACAAGCAGATCGTGCGCGACTGGCTCTCCGACAACTGGGACGGCCAGGGCCTCCCGCCGACCCTCCCGTCCGAGATCGTCGAGCGCACGGCCGCGCGCTACCGCGAGCTCATCGAGCGTCTCACGCGCTGAGGCACCGGAACGACCTGTGGACGATCACCACCCTCGCGTCCGGTTGGAGGCCCGCGGCGAGGATCCGGACGAGGCGCGGCACAGCCTTGCGCGGCTCTACAACGGCGACGAGTGGCGCGCCGCCACCACCGCGGCCGACTTCAGCTACCGCTACGCGGCCATCGGCGACGGCGGGATGACCCTCCGCACCTCGCGGATGTCCGGGCGCCTCGCGGGCGGCGTGGGCGACTCGGACGACGTCGTCGTGCAGTGGATCGTGGGCGGCTCCGGCCGGATCGACGTCGGCCGCGCCTCGATCGCGATGGAGGAGAACCGTCCCGTCCTCTTCCCCGTCGGCCGGCCGTTCGCCTTCGACTACGTCGACTTCGACCAGCGCCTGGTGCACCTCGACCGGGGAGTGGTCGACCGGGTCGCGGCCGAGCGCGGCCTCGTCGGCTCCCTCGTCTTCGACTCCGAGCACCGCCCCGACGCCGCGGCGATCCGCCGCTGGCGCACCGCCGTCGCCGACTCCGCCCGCGCGCTGCGCAGCGAGCGCGTCGAGCCGCTGCTCTGGGACGAGCTCACCCGCGCCACGGGCTCCGCGCTGCTCGACCTCTACCCTCCGGAGTCCGCTCCGGTCCCGCCCGAGCTCCTCGCCCCTCGGAACGCACGGATCCGCACGGCCGTCGAGTACGTGCACGCCCACTGCAGCGAGCCGATCGGCCCCGCCGAGATGGCGGCGGCGTCGGGCCTGACCGTCCGAGGCCTGCAGTCCGCGTTCCAGCGGGTGCTCGGGATGCGCCCGATCGCCTACCTGCGCCTGGTGCGGCTCGACCGCGCCCGGGTGGAGCTGGCGGCGAGCCCGCCCCACGGGACGACGGTCGCCGCCGTCGCCCGGCACTGGGGCTTCGGGAACGCGGGCCGCTTCAGCGCGGCCTACGCGGAGCGGTTCGGCGAGTCGCCGAGCGCCACCCTGCAGAGCTGATCAGTCGACGAGCTCGGGCGGCGGCTGCCCCTCGAGGATGCGGCTGAGGCCGTCGAGCAGCACCGCGACGGTCGCGGCCTCCGATTCGGGCACCTTCGCGACCATCGCGCGGATCTGCTCGTAGGTCGGGTCGTCGGTGCCGACGATGGCCTTCTGCGCGCGCTCCGTCAGGCAGAGGATGCGGCCGCGGCCGTCGGACGGGTCGGGAGTGCGGTTCACGTAGCCGGCGCGGGCGAGGCGGTCGACGAGGAGGGAGACGGCCGCCGTCGTGATCGACAGGGCCGCGGACAGGTCGACGGCGCGGACGATCTCGTCGCGCCGCTCCCCGACCCCGATCAGCCGCAGGGCCGCGAGATCCGTGGCGCCGATGCCCAGGCGGCGCTCCACGCGGCCGTCGTAGTCGCGCTCCGCCGTGCGCAATCGCGTGAGCAGAGCGAACAGGTCTGGCCGAGCGTCCATCGAGGTGCACCTTCCGAGCGGCAGGCGCCCCGGACGGGAACTCGCTGCCCCCATCGAACCACTTCTCCGGCGATCGGACGGCGTGTGTCCCGAAAGCGCAGTCGGCGCCGAGACTGTTAGTCAACCGACTTAGCAATACCTAGTGTCGACGGTGCGGCACGCCTTCCGTGCGCCGCCGACGGTGAGGAGGTGCGCGCGATGGGACGACTGCTCTACGGCGCACCCGCCAGCTCGCACTCCTTCGAGGACCGCGCCCTGGCCCACCTCCAGACCGTGATCACCTCGCGGTTCCGCCGCGGCGAGGGCTTCCTCCTGACGATCGAGGACGCCGAGGGCCGCCGGTCCGAACTGTGGCTGCACCCCGGCATCCCCACCCGCTACGAGTACGACGGCACCGCCTCGATCGAGCTGAACCCGCACTGGCTGCGCGAGCTCTCGAACGCCTCGAACGGCCGCCTCGGCCTCCACCTCCTCCCCGAAACCTCGTCGCCCGACGACCTCTCCGTGAAGAAGATCCCCGCATGAGCGACCACAACGGCACACTGTTCCGGCGCGGAGGCACCGTCCGCTTCGTCCGCTGGATCTCGTCCCGCGACGGCGGCTGGGCCCCCGAGATCGTGCAGGGGCGCTACCTCGAGCGCGACGACCGCGGCTGGCTGGTCGAGATCGAGGGCACCCCGACGGTGCTCGCGAAGGACGACTGGGCCGTCTACCGCTGACCGGCCGTGCGCTCGGCGTACTGTTGAGCAGGTGCGTTCTCGTGATCGCCGCGGCATCACCTCGGCTCCCCTCCTCCTGACGACCATCGGAACGACGAGCCTCGTCTTCCTCTGCGCGTTCGAGTCGCTCGCCGTGACGACGATCATGCCGATCGTCAGCGCCGACCTCGACGGCCGCGCCCTCTACCCCCTGGCCTTCGCGGCGACGCTCGCCGCCGCCGTGGTCGGGATGGTCGCGGCCGGCTCCTCGGCCGACCGCCGCGGCCCGACGCCGTCGCTCGTGGTCGCGATCCTGCTCTTCACCCTGGGTCTCGTCGCCGCGGGTGCCGCGCAGTCGATGCCGGTCTTCGTGGCGGCCCGCCTGCTGCAGGGGCTGGGCAGCGGAGGGATCACCGTCACCCTCTACGTGCTCGTCGCGCGGGTCTACCCGAGCGAGCTGCATCCGAGGATCTTCGGCGCCTTCGCCGCGGCCTGGGTTGTGCCGTCGCTGGTGGGGCCGCTGGTGGCCGGAGTCGTCGCCGAGCTCGCGAGCTGGCACTGGGTCTTCTTCGGAGTCGTCGCCCTGGTGGCCCTCGCGAGCGCCGCGATCGCGCCGACGCTCCGCTCGCTCGAGCCGCGCGAGCGCCTCCCCTTCGATCGCCGGGCAGTGGGCCGCATCGCCCGCGCCGTGGTCGTCTCGGCCGGAGTCGTCGTGCTGAGCACGAGCGCCGAGCTCGCGCCCGACCTCGCCGGCCTCCTGGCCGCGGCCGCCGTGGTGGTCGTGGTCGTGGCGGTTCGCGCGCTCCTGCCCGCGGGCACGCTGCGCGCCCGGAGCGTCCTGCCGTCGGTGATCCTCCTCCGCGCCCTCGTCGCCGCGGCGTTCTTCGGCACCGAGGTCTACCTGCCGCTGCTGCTCTCGGAGCAGTACGGCCTGCCGCCCTGGCTCTCGGGCGCCATGCTCACCGCGGGCGCCGTCTCCTGGGCTCTCGGCTCGAACATCCAGGGACGCCCGGGTACCCGCCTCAGCCACGGCGGAGCGATGCGGCTCGGCACGTCGCTCGTGCTCGCCGGCATCGGAGTCGTGCTGCTCGTCACGGTGCTCGCCCTCAGCCCGATCGTCGCGGGCGTGGGCTGGTTCCTGGCCGGCGGCGGCATGGGCACGATGTTCCCGCGGATGGGGACGATGACGCTCGCGCTCTCCGCTCCGGGCCGGGAGGGCTTCAACAGCTCGGCCCTGCAGATCGCCGACTCGACCGGCGCCTCGGTCTCCCTCGCGCTGACGGGCCTCCTCGCGGCGGCGGTCACCGGCCTGATCGGGGCCGGGACCGGGGTCTTCGCCGCGACCTTCTCGTACGCCGCGCTGATCGCGATCGTCGCGGTCGGTCTGGCCGGCCGGCTCGACGGGCTCCTGCGCCGCGAGGGACGCCGGGAGCCCGCCGAGCAGGCTCAGCTGTAGAGCGACTCCGGCACGTCGAGGCCGTAGATCGCGCGGCCGGACGACCAGATCACCGAGCAGGCGGCCCGGAGCAGATCGGTCGCGTCGTCGCCGGCGTCCACGATCACCACGGAGTCGCCGTCGAGGCGGACCTTGGCGCCGCGGACGGCGTGCGTGCCGTTCCGCGAGACCGTCGTCGCCGGGTAGGGCAGGTGCAGCTCGCGCAGGTCGCCGAGGATGTACGTCGGCCGGAGCTTGGGCTCCGCGGCGAGGAGCTGCTTGGCCCGGTCGATCCCGGTGAGCACATGGGCGCTCTCCATGTCGGCGCCGTTCGCGCCGGCGATGTCGGTGTCGAGCCGGTCGCCGAGGAACAGCGGGTTCGTCGAGCCGAAGCGCGCGGTCGCCGCGTCGAAGATGGCCCGTTCGGGCTTGCCCGCGACGACCGGGAGCCGACCGACCGCGGTGTGCACGGCCGAGACGAGGGTCCCGTTGCCCGGGGCGATGCCGCGGGCGACGGGGATCGTCCAGTCGGTGTTCGTCGCGACCCACGGGATCCCCGTGTGGAGCGCGAACGAGGCCTCGGCCAGCTGCTCCCAGCCGACCGTGGGCGCGAAGCCCTGGATGACCGCCGCCGGCGAGTCCTCCGCGCTGCGCGTCACGGTGAACCCGCCGCGCTCGACCTCGGAGGTGAGGCCCTCCGCCCCGACGACGAGGATCGTCGAGCCGGCCGGCACCAGGTCGGCGAGCAGCACGACCGCCGCCTGGGGGGAGGTGACGACGTCCTCGGGCCGGACGCTCAGCCCCAGCTCGGAGAGGTGCCCGGCGACGGAGGCGTCCGTGCGGGAGGCGTTGTTGGTGATGTAGCCGACCCGCAGCGTCTCGGCCGCTCGGTTGAGGCTCTCCACCGCGAAGGGGATCGCGTCGGCGCCCTTGTAGACGACCCCGTCGAGGTCGGCCAGGACGGAGTCGCGGCCGTCGAGCGGGGTGGGCTCAGTCCTGCTGCTGCGGAACATCGGCGTCCTCCTCGGTGGTGTCGGCGGATTCGACCGACTCGTCGGCGGTCGGCTCGGCCGAGTCGAGAGCCTCGTCCGCGTCCGTCTCGGCGAGATCGTCCGACTCGAGGGACTCGTCCGCGAAGGTCGGCTCGTCCGTGTCGACGACGTCGGCCTCGGCGTCAGCGGTCGCATCGGCGTCGTCCGCGTCCGCGTCGTCGTCGTCGTCGTCGGCGATCTCCTCGGAGACGGTCCGGTGGACCTCGTCCTCGTCCGCGTCGTCGACGGCGGTCGGGCCGTCCTCGTCGTCCAGGTAGTCGTCCGCGTCGTCGACCGCGGTCCCTTCCTCGGCGCGATCGGGAGCGGACGCGGCGTCGGCCGACTCGTGCTCCTCCTCGATCACCTCGATCGTCTCGTCGTCACCGCCGCCCTCGGCCGCGAAGACGGCCTGCGCCGCGATGTCGGCGCGACGCTGCCACTCGGCCGCCTCCTCGGAGCGGCCGACCTCCTCGAGGACGAGCGAGTAGGCGGCGAAGAGATCCGGGCTGTACGAGAACGCGCGGTCCGGGTCCAGCTGCGGGATCTCGAGCTCCATGAGAGCGAGCTCCGCCTGGCCGAGGTCGAGGCGGGCGCCGGACATGGCGATGGCCAGCGACACCTGCGCGCCGGGACTCAGCGTGGTGCGGTCGATCGACCGTCCCAGCTCGAGCGCCTTGTCGGGTCGGCCGACGCCGCGCTCGGAGTCGACCATCAGCGGCACCTGCTCGTCCGAGCCGGAGATCCGACGGAAGGTCCGCAGCTCGCGCAGCGCCAGGGCGAAGTCGCCCGTCGCGTACGCCGAGATGGCCAGCGACTCGCGGACCACGGCGATGCGTCCCGCGCGACGGGCCGCCGAGAGCACGTGGCGGTGCGCCAGCTCGGGGTCCTCCTCGAGGAGGCGGCCGGCCATCACCAGGTGACGGGCGACCCATTCGGCGTTGTCCTTCGAGAGCGTGCGCAGCTCGTTGCGGGCGACCTTGTCGAGGTCCTTGGCCTGCACGTCGTCCGGAAGGTCCGGGTCGTCGTGGCGCGGACGCACCGACTGGAGGGAGCGCCGCTCGCGCTCCTCCTCGGTGAGCTCCGGCTCCTCGCGGGGGCCGCCGCGTCCGCCGCCGAAGCCCTCGCGTCCGCGTCCGCCGCCCTGGCGGTCTCCGCCGCCCCGACGATCGTCCGACCACGGCCGGCTTCCCCCGTCGCGCGATCCACCGCGGAACGGAGGGCGCGAGTCACCGTCACGCTGCGGACGGGAGTCGCCGCCACCACGGTACGAAGGGCGGGAGTCCCCATCCCGCTGCGGACGCGAGTCCCCACCTCCACGGTAAGGAGGCCGGGAGTCACCGTCCCGCTGGGGACGCGAGTCGCCACCGCGATAGGGAGGACGCGAGTCACCGCCCCGCTGCGGACGCGAGTCGCCACCGCGATAGGGAGGACGCGAGTCACCGTCCCGCTGCGGACGCGAGTCCCCACCACCGCGATAAGGAGGACGGGAGTCCCCGTCGCGCTGCGGACGGGAATCCCCACCACCACGGTAAGGAGGACGCGAGTCACCATCGCGCTGCGGACGCGAATCCCCACCACCACGGTAAGGAGGACGGGAGTCCCCGTCGCGCTGCGGACGGGAATCGCCACCGCCACGGTACGGAGGACGGGAGTCACCATCACGCTGCGGACGCGAATCGCCACCGCCACGGTAAGGAGGACGGGAGTCCCCGTCGCGCTGCGGACGGGAATAGCCACCACCGCGGTACGGAGGACGCGAGTCCCCATCGCGCTGCGGGCGCGAATCGCCACCACCACGGTAAGGAGGACGGGAGTCCCCGTCGCGCTGCGGACGGGAATCGCCACCACCGCGGTAAGGAGGACGCGAGTCACCATCACGCTGCGGGCGCGAATCGCCACCACCACGGTAAGGAGGACGCGAGTCGCCGTCACGCTGCGGACGGGATTCACCACTACCCCGGTACGGAGGACGGGAGTCACCATCACGCTGCGGACGGGAGTCGCCACCGCCACGATAGGGAGGACGAGCATCACCGTCGCGGCGGGGGCGGGGGCGGGAATCGCCCGAGCCGCCGCGATCGTTCGAGGAGCGGCCGGGGCCGCCGGCGCGAGGCGGCCGCTCGTCACGACGTCCGGAGTCCCGGTCGTTGCGGTCGGATCCTGAGTCGTCCATGCGTTCCTCGCCTGTCGTGGTGATGCTCTGTGGAGTTGACCCGCCCGAGGGCAGGGAGGACGGCCGCAGCCGTCGCACCACCCTAACCCGCACCGCGCTCCAGTGAGCAGCGGGGATCCGAGGTGGTGGTTAAACAGCGATGGCCACCCATTTCTGGGTGGCCATCGTGAATGGTGTCCGGCGGTGTCCTACTCTCCCACAGGGTCCCCCCTGCAGTACCATCGGC
>NZ_PSWC01000013.1:0-91416 GCF_002931535.1 Rathayibacter sp. AY1C6
GTGCGCGGCCTCGAACTGGTGGCGGGCCTCCTCGCGGGCCTCGGCGGAGTCGACGGCGTCGGCGACCCGCACCTCCGGCGAGCCCTCGGTGATGGCGGTGACGAGCGCCGTCACGCGGGCGAGCCGCTCGTAGTCGGCGCTGCGGGAGGGGACGACGCGCAGCACGCTCACGCTGGGGGAGTCGTCGCCTCCGTCGTGCACGACCAGGATCGACGTGAAGGTGAGGTCGACCTGGCACTCGATGCCGTAGGCGCGGCACACCCGCTGGATCGTCTCGGTCACCTCGGCTGCCGCGGACCCCAGCGAGAGCAGCGTCTCGCCCAGCCGCACGGCCAGCTCGAGCACTCCGCGGACCGTCTGCTCGGCGAGGAGCGCGCGCTGCGCTCGACGGCTCACCGGGGCCGCGGGCCGCTGCCCGCCGAGCTTGCCGACGACCTGCTGCAGAAGACGAGGAGAGCGCACCGTCCAGGGTAGGCACGCGGGGGCCGGTCCGGGGACGGGTTGCGCCGGCTTTCCCGCGGATGTCCGAGCAGCAGTCCTCAGAAGCAGGCGAGCACGCGGGTCGTCAGCCAGAGGGCGGCCTCGAGCTCGGTGTGCAGCTCCCGGCCGAGGGCGAGCCAGCGCTCCTCCGCCTCGGCGCTCCTCCAGCCCTCGAACACGTCGCATCCGGCGGCCCAGAGCTCCTGCCAGCGGAGCAGCGGTGCGTGCAGGGCCTCCGGGACGCCGATCGCACCCGGATCGTCGATCGGGCCGTCGACCGCCCAGAGCGGATACTCCGCGCAGTGGTCCGGGTACAGGCGGAGGTCGGCGAGCCGCCCCTCCCGATCGGCCCGCGCGCGGGCGAGGGTGTCCTCCTCGGTCGCGAACGGCGGGACGATCCACTCGATCTGCGTGACGGGATCGACGACTCGGTGTTGCACGGCTCCTCCTCCGCTCCTCGATGCGCGCACGACGGTAGCAGGGCCGTTCCGCGCCGCATCGGAGGGGGCCTGCCTACACTGGCGAGCGACTGCGTCCGCGGACGGGCGGGCGGGGCGAGGGGTGGGAGCGCATGAGGGTTCACGAGCGCGCGGTGCGGCACGGGCGGCTCCGGCGGCGGTCCGGGGTGCGGACAGTGGTGGTCGGGATCGCGGCGGTGGTCGGCGTCCTCGCCGTCAGCGCCACCTCGCTCGTGGCGATCGCGACGGTGAGCATCAGCCGGAACGTCGCCGACAACGCGGTCGATCTGGGCGTCGCTCCTCCCACCGCCGGGAACGTGCAGATGGGCGCGGTCGAGGGCGGCTTCGACGTCCTGGTGGTCGGCACCGACAACGACGCCACGCAGGGCGACACGTTCGGCGTCCGCGACGACACGCTCAACGACGTCAACATCCTGCTCCACGTCTCGGCCGACCACCGCAGCGCGACGGTGATCAGCTTCCCGCGCGACCTGATCCTGGACCGTCCCGCGTGCACCGACCCCGAGACGGGCGTCGTCACCGAGGCCGCCGCCGGCGTCCCGCTCAACTCCGCGTTCCAGTACGGCGGGCTCGCCTGCGTCAACGACACCCTGCAGCAGTTCACCGGCCTGACGGTGCCCTACGCCGGCTGGGTGTCCTTCAACGGCGTCATCGAGATGAGCAACGCCGTCGGCGGCGTCCCGATCTGCCTCACGGGTCCGATCCTCGACACCGACTCGGGCCTCGACCTGCCCGCCGGCACCTCCACCGTCTCCGGGTCGATGGCCCTCTCGTTCCTCCGCAGCCGCCACGGCGTCGGCGACCAGAGCGACCTCAGCCGCATCTCGTCGCAGCAGCAGTACCTGGCCTCGCTGATGCGCACCGTCCGCTCGGCCGACACCCTCTCGAACATCCCCGCCCTCTACGGACTCGCGCAGGCGACCTCGTCGAACGTGCACCTGTCGACGTCGCTCACGAGCCCGGCGACGATGATCTCGCTCGCCCTCGCACTGAAGGACGTCGACCTCTCGAAGATGGTGTTCGTGCAGTACCCGGCGCTCGACGACCCGGACTATCCGGGCAAGGTCGTGCCGAACGCCGAGGTCGGCGCCGAGCTCATGAACCGCGTCCTCAACGACCAGCCGGTGACCCTCGCGTCCGACGCTCCGGCGGAGGAGGCGCCCGCGGAGGGCGGCGCGGCTCCGACGGATCCCGCTCCCGTCGCCGTCGACGCTCCGGGCCAGACCGCGGCGGAGGAGACCTGCGCGGTGCCGTCCGACTGACCCGACGGGTCTCGCGACGACGAAGGCGCCCGGGCGGTGTGCCCGGGCGCCTTCGTCGTGCGTGGTGCGCGGCCGTCTACGCGCGGCGGCGGCGGAGCATCGTCAGGGCGAGACCGCCGAGGACGCCGAAGGCGGCCAGGGCGAGCGGCGCGGTCGTCGAGACGCCGGTCGAGGCGAGGACGGGGCGGTGGCCGCCCGTCTGCGCAGCGGGTCCGGAGCCGGCCGGGTGCCCTGCGGGCCCGGCGCCGGCAGGGTGCGCCGTGACCGCGGCGACCGCGGCGGAGCAGTCGGCCTCTCCGGCGATCGGGTCCTCCTCCGTCAGCGTGTAGTCGTAGGAGGTGCTCGCCACGAGACCGCTCGACGTGCCGCGGGCGATGACGCAGTAGATCTCGCTCGCCGGGTCCTGCAGCGGGTACTGGCCGAGGGAGATCAGGCTCCAGCCGAGCGCGTCGACGCCGACCTCGAGGCTCGAGCCGCCGCCCGTCAGCCTCTGGCGCGCACCCGAGGTCGAGAAGACGCCGATCGAGACGGTCTCGTCCGCGCCGAAGCCGAGGAGAGCGCCACCGCTGGTGGGCTGTCCGTCCGCCGGGGCGGGCTCGGGCGGAGCCCCCTGGGGCCAGATCCGGATCGCGGTGCGCGAGGGGATCTGCTCGAGCGACGACGTCACGGAGCGTCCGCTGGTCTCTCCCGTGGCGGTGACGGAGAAGGTGCCCAGCTGGTCCGCCATGGTGTCGGCGTCGAGCAGGACGAAGGCCTCGCCCGAGAGCGGGGTCGGCGCGGGGGGCACGAGGGCGGAGGTGCTGCCGTCGGGCGCGGTGAGCGTGACGGACACGTCCTCGCCGCGGTCGAATCCGCGGAACGAGGCGACGACGCCGTAGATCCGGAACTCACCGACCTGGATGTCCGCACCGGCCGGGAGCACCCCGCCGTCCTCCCGGTTCTGGAAGGCGACGCTCGTGTCGGGCTGCGTCACGGTCAGCTCGACGGCATCGGAGGCGACACGGGCGCCCGAGGCGTCGAGTCCCTCCGCGACGACGGAGATCGTCTCGCCGGGGAGCGGGAGGTGGGGGTCCACCGCGACGCCGTCCGCGTCGGTGGGGAGCCAGTCCTGGAGGCGGAGCTCGCCGGAGGCGGTGATCACGCTGGTGGTGACGGCCTCCTCCGAGGCGCCGTCGCGGAGCACGACGACGGCGACGGTGCCGGGCTGGAAACCGGTCCCGGACACGTCCAGGCCGCCGGCCCAGCCCTCCGCCGAGGGGATCGCGGAGAACGCCGAGCCCGCTTCGTAGGTGGTGCGGTCGAGGGCGATCGCCAGGGGCGACTGCGCGCTCTCGACGGGCGTGATGGTCGCAGCCGGAGTGGGCGCCGGAGTCGAGGCCGGCTGCGGCGTCGCCGTGGGCTCCGGAGTCGCGGTCGGCTCCGCGGTGGGAGCCGGCTCGGCCGGTGCAGGACTCGAGGCGGCGTCCGGGACGACCTCGGTGGCCAGAGCGACGGACGGGAACGCGAGCGCCCCCAGCAGTGCCGCAGTGGTGATGACGGTGACGCCGTGGCGTCGTCGCGCAGAGCGCACGATTCCTGCTTCCTCCGAGCCGCTGATCGCGGTCGGCTTCCCCATGAGCGGGGGACGCTCGCCCCCTGCCGCTGAGTGTGTCCTATGCGGAACCTCAGCCGGTGCCGGATCCTGCAACGATCCGATCACGCCGCTCGGCGCGAGGTGACGGTCCGGTCACGGGCGCGCGCGGCGACCCGGACAGACTGGTGGGCGACGCTCCCCGGGGGGTCCTCAGACCGGCGGCACGACCAGCAGCACCACGCCGATCGCGGCGCTCATCGCGGCGACCACGCACCAGCGCTCCGCTCGGGTTCCCGCGGGTCCGCGCGTCCGCGCCACGGCGCCGAGACCGATCGCGAGCACGGCGATGCCGACCTGCAGCGCCACGGTGGTGCGGATCAGCGTCCAGGCCTCGAAGGCGCTCGCTCCGGTCGATCCTGTGGCGAGCAGCGGCACTCCGCCGACGCCCGTCGGGATCAGCAGCAGGCCGGATCCGATCGCGAGCGCCGCGACCAGGTGGGCGAGCACGTCGTCCAGCGCGGTCCGTGGGGGCGCGCCGACCGGCCCGAGAGCGGCGGCGCCGGGCCTCATCGCGACAGTGCGGAGGTGCATGGGGCGAGCGTAGGACCGGACCGCACCGGAGCGGACCCCCTGCGAAGACCCCTGTCCGGTGGGCATTCCGGGGGAGGATCGGCGCGTTCTCGAAAGGTGGTGCGAGGCCGGCGATGAGTCCTCGCACGTCGACTGGAATGCATGCTCGTGCAGTTCGATCGAGCGACGCGGGACGAGCGCGATCGCCTCGAGCGGGAGGAATGTCTCCAAGGAGCAGAACTACTCAGGAGGAAAGACGCCGAGGCGGCCTGCGAGAAGCGCAGACCGCCTCGGCGGGGAGTACTCAGCCCTTGTCCACCTGATCGGCTCAGAGAGCGATGTAGTTCCCGTTGTCGTGCAGAAGGAAGCTCTGAGCGCTCTCGGGAACGACGTAAGCGGTGTATCCGGTGAAGCTCGTGCCCGGGTACAGGGTCGGCCCGTCCGACATCGACGGCATCGAGTCGCCGAGGATCACGTACTCGTTGTCGTAGCGATTGCCCTCGGGCGTCGCCAGCGAGAGATCGAAGCTGGCGAGAGAGGGCTCGACGCCGTCGGGGTCGATGCCCGTCATCGTCAGCTCGACGACGACGTACTTGAACCCTGCGGGCGCCTCGTCATTGAACATGTTGCCCTCCGTCACGAGAGCGCCGGCGTTCGCGTCCACCACCTTCGCGGTGAGGCTGTACTTGTCTCCTCCGAACAGTCCCTCGGCGACGTAGGGCTGGGGGAGCGGCTGCTGCGCGGAACCGTCCGCGGTCGGCGCGGCCGCCTCGGTCTGCTCCGGTGCCGGCTCCGGCTCCACAGCGTCCTCGGCGGGCGCTTCGGCCTGCTCGGCAGGCGCTTCCGCGGCCTCCGATTCAGGCGCGGCTGCGGCCGGAGCGGGGTCGGCCGGCTCGACCGCCGCCGTCTCCGACGACCGCGTGTCGGAGGGGACGAGCGAGAGAGTGGTGGCGAAGATTCCGCTGATCAGGGCGACGGCTCCCAGTGCGAGTCCGGTGACAGCCAGGCCCTTCGGCTGCTTCCTCAGCAGAGCGAGAACGGCGAGAGCGACCGCTGCGATGGCGAGGACGAGACCGAGGCCGGGGACCAGACCCGTCAGGAAAGCGAGGATCCCGAGGACCAGCGCGAGGATGGCGAAAGCTGCGGGGCCCTTCGGCTTCGGGGCAGCGGAGGCACCCCAGGAAGCGGCGGTCGGCTGGGTCTGCTGGAAGGAGCCGTAGCCGCCGGGCTGTGCGGGAGGCGGCGGCGGCGCGTCGTCGTGCCAGCGCTGACCGTCCCAGTAACGCTGCTCATTGTTCGCGTGGGGAGCGGGATACCAGCCGGCGGGCGTCTCGTGGGGCATTCTCGTGTTCTTCCGGATTCTCGATGAGTGATGGCGCAGTGAAAGCACTCGCGCCGAGCGCGTCTTGTGGGGAGTGCTCAGGAGTATGTCAGAAGCGCGTCGAGCGGCCGACAGTCGATCCACGACACTTCTCGTGGAGCATCCGGCGAGAACCGACGGGAATGGATCCTCGAATTCCGCCGCGCCGATATCACCCGCCGGTGCAGAGATCGGATTCAAGGCTCTTCGTGCGCTCTCCGGTCGCGATTCGGCATCGGAGTGATGATCGGACGAAGATCGGTCGGCCTCATGGGTGCATCCACCCGGCACCTCGGCCTCGGGCACTGTCTCGGGCAGGATCAGGGGATGCTCCTGCAGACGATCACCACCGGATCCGGACCGCGACACGTCGGGCTGGTGCACGGGCTCGGTGCGTCGGCGGCGACCTGGGGGCCGTTCGTCGAGCGGCTCGTCGCGACCGGCCGTCACACCGTCACCGCCGTCGATCTGCGCGGGCACGGCGAGAGCCCGCGGGCCGAGTCGTACCGGATCGACGACATGGCCGCCGATCTGGTCGAGACGCTGCCGGCAGGGCTCCACAGCGTGGTCGGCCACTCGCTCGGCGGCGCGGTGCTGCAGCGTGCCGTCGCCGGACTCGCGCCCGGCCGGGCCGTCTACCTCGATCCCGGGTTCGCCCTGTCGCTCCCCACGAGCGGCCTGCGCGGACGGCTGTTCTGGGCGGCGCCGCTCCTGTCGCTGGGCATCGCCCAGCTCGGACAGGCGCGGGCGAGCGCCGCGGTCCGCGCCGCCTACAGCCCCCAGACCCGCGCGCTCCTCGACGACGCGAAGAAGCGGTTCGACGTGCGGATGGCCGTCGGCGTGTTCCGGGACGTCGCCTTCCACCCGGTCCCGGTCGAGGCGCCGGCGGTCCCGTCGACGATCGTGCTCTCCGACCAGTCGCCGGCGGTGCTGCCGGACGCCCTGGCCGCGCGGCTCGAGCAGCGGGGCTGGCAGGTGCGCCGGCTCCCGGGCGTGCACCACGACATGCAGCTCGAGGACCCGGACAGGACGTTCGCCGCGATCGCCGACGTGCTCTAGCCGCGAGCCCCTCCGCGGGTCGGGCGCCGATGAGCGGGAACTACCGGCACATCCGCCCCGACGACCGCGGCCACGGGCGGCTCCGGACGGACGGACGCTCGAGCCGTCTGCGAGAGTGCTGGCATGTCCCCGCAGTCGTTGTCCGAAGCCGATCGTCGCCTCGTCGCCGCGTGGGCCGCCGACTGCGCGGAGAGGGTGCTCCCCCTCTTCGAGGCCGAGGCCCCCGACGACGTCCGGGCACGGGACGGCATCGCCCGCGCCCGAGCCTTCTCGCGGGGCGAGTCGGACGCGGCGGGGGAGATCCGGCTCCGCTTCGTCGCGGGTCGTGCGGCGCAGTCGGCGATCTCTCCGGCGGCGAAGGCTGCGGCGCGGTCGGCGGGACAGGCGTCCGGCGTCGCCCACATGGGAGCTCACGCGCTCGGCGCCGCCGCCTACGCAGTGAAGGCGGTCGGGCTGGCCTCGACATCTTCCTCCAGTCCGGCGGCTTCCCCGCGACCGTCGCCGACCTCGAGTCGGACGAGTTCCTGGCGCAGACCCCCGAGTACTTCGGCGGGCAGGCGATCAACGAGATCCTCGTCGAGGCGTCCCGCACCGTCAGCACGGGCTGGCAGTACCTGCCCTTCCAGGTCTACGCCAACAGCGTCTTCCCGGACACCGTCGGTCAGTCCTTCGTCAACCACGAGGACATCGGCAGCGGACTGATGGACTGGCAGGACCAGCTCGTCGAGTACGGCGACCAGCAGGGCTTCTCCGTCAACAAGTGATACGGAGTCGCTGAGCGATACGAGAGCGCGGCGCGGGGCTTCCCCGCGCCGCGCTCTCCTGCGCGGTCGAGGGCGCGATCGACTGTCCCGCGACAGCCGCCGCGCTCCGCGGGACCGGAGAGGATCGGCGCGGAGCGATCAGGGCCGGTACAGGACGGCCGCTGTGCCGCGGACTCCCGGCCGCACCTGGAACAGCGCTCCGGCGAGAGGGTGCGCGGCGGCATCGGCGGGAGAGTAGTCCTCGCGGGACGTCGTGATGAACAGGGTGTCCAGATCGGGTCCGCCGAAGGTCACGCTGGAGACCTGCGGGGCGTCGACGTTGACGACACCGATCAGCTCGCCGGAGGGGTCGTAGCGATGCACTGCCGAAGCACCCCACATCGCTACCCACAGCGCCCCCTCGTCGTCGATCGTCATGCCGTCCGGGCTCCCTGGCCGCGACGACAGATCGAGCGATCCCTCACGACGGAGGGCGGACCCCTCCGTGAGATACCGGTCGATGCGGTGGGTCGGGGTGTCGATGTAATGCATCGTGCCGCCGTCTGGGGACCAGGCCAGACCGTTGGAGATCGTGACCTCGGGGACCGCCTCCGTGACGACGCCCTGGTCGAGGGCGTAGAGGGAGCCGGCGCCCGAGCGCTTGTCCATCGCCATCGTGCCGAACCAGAACCGGCCGGCCGGATCGACCTTCCCGTCGTTCATGCGCCGGTGCACGCCGTCGCGCGGAAGGACGTCGACGACGGGGGAGACGGTGCCCTCTGGGGAGAGGGACCACAGGCCGTCCGCAGCCGCGACGAGCCAGCCGCCGCGCACGTCTCCGACGACGGCGCCCACGGGACCGTCGAAGGCGATCGGGGGGCGGAGCAGGAAGCTCGTACCCTCCGGGGTCGCGGAGCGGACGAGTCCCGCGTACTGGTCGACCCATATCAGCGTGTCGCCGCGCGGGTCCCAGAGCGGGCCCTCGGCGTGATGCGACACGGGCGGGATGCACACCGCGGCCTCCCAGTAGGCGGGGACGGCGGAGCTCATGCGCCGCCTCCCGGCGTCGCCGCGACCGCGTCGTCCGGGTGCTCCACGGGCTCCTCCAGGCGGCCCCGGGTCTGATCGACGAGCGCACGGGTGAGGCCGACCGCTGCTGCGGCGTCGCGTGCGGTGAGCGCGTCGGCGAGCCGGACGTGGATGGCCAGGGCCCGCTCGCCCTCCTCGTCGAACACCGGCACGCTGCCGGAGTAGCGCAGCCGGAGGGCGGCGAGGACGGTGTCGGAGAGCTGCGCGAGGACGGAGCTCGAGGCCGCGACGACGATCGCGGAGTGGAAGTCGAGGTCGGCCCGCGTGAACGCGGCGACGCGCCGGTCGCGGTAGGTCGCGGTCATCTCCTCGGCGGCCCGGACGATCGCGGTCAGCTGCTCCTCCGTGCCTTGGACCGCGGCGAGCTCCGCCGCCGCCGGCTCGATGATGGTGCGCAGCTGCATGAGCTCGCGGAGCTGGATCTGCGCGTCGTCCGTGTGCGACCGCCAGGCGATGACCCGCGGATCCAGGAGCTGCCAGTGCTCGCGGCCGAGGACGGTGATCCCCACCCGCTGGCGGGCGACTATCATCCCGAGCGTCTCGAGGATGCGCAGAGCCTCTCGGATCACCGACCGCGAGACGCCGTGCTCGCGGGTGAGCGTCTCGATGTTCAGCACTGTGCCCGTCGGCGGATCTCCACCGACGATGGCGGTGCCGATGGTGTCGACGAGGGAGCGTTGATGAGTCATGAGACGGGTGGGACCACTCCCTCGTAGGCGCGCTGCGGGAGCTGCGTGGCGAGCTTTCCGCCGCTCACGTCGATGAGCGTGCCCGTGATGTAGTCGGCGGCGTCGCTCGCGAGGAACACGAGCAGATCGGCGATGCTGTCGGCGGTGCCCCAGCGGCGGAGGGTCAGCGTGTCGAGCAGCCGGTCCTGAGCCGCCTGGGGCATCGTCTCGAAACCGTTCATGGCGCTCGGGATCATACCGGGAGCGTAGGCGTTGACCGTGACGCCCCACGGCCCCAGCTCGCCGGCGAGCACCCGGCTGAACTGCACGACGGCCGCCTTCGATGCGCCGTAGGCGGCCGCGCCCACCGAGGGGACGATCGCCGCGAACGAGGCCGCGTTGAGGATGCGTCCATGACCGGAGGCCTTCACATGCGGAAGCACCGCCTGCGACATCAGGAACACGCCGCCGACGTTCACGTCGAAGCAGCGGCGCCAGGCGGCCAGATCGAGATCCTCCACCCGGCCCTCGACGTTGATGCCCGCGTTGTTGACCAGGACATCGATACCGCCGAACTCCTCGGCGACGCGAGCGACGCCGCTCGCCACGGAGTCGGGCTCGGTCACGTCGCCCTCGATCTGGAGGACGCCCTCGGGCGCGCCCTCCGGGAAGGCGACGTCGAACGCCGCCACCTTCGCACCCTCGAGGGCGAACCGCTCAGCGAGCACCCGCCCGATGCCCCGGCCGCCACCCGTCACCAGGACGACCCGATCAGTGAGATCCATCAGCATGTCCTACCCCCGTCGTTCTGAAAAGTCTGCTTATTATAGATCTCATGGACGCGGAGATGCGAGTCGCCTGGGTGACAGGAGCCGGAAGCGGAGTGGGGCGCGCCTGCGCGACGGCCCTGGGGGAGCGGGGGTGGACCGTCGCCCTCTCGGGGCGCAGGGCGCCCGAGCTGTCCGAGACGGCGGGACTCGTCCGCGCCGCAGGCGGCACCGCCCTCGAGCTGCCGTTCGACGTCGCCGCGGACGACGCCCGTGAGCGCGTCGAGGCGATCGCCGCCGCGACCGGCACCGACCGCCTGGACGCCGTCATTCTCTCCGCCGGTGCCAACACCCCGCGGCGGGCGTGGGCGGACCAGTCGATGGCGGAGTTCGCGAGCGTCGTGCAGACCAACCTCCTCGGCGTCGTCCGCAGTGCCGACGCCGCACTTCCGGGACTGCGCGCCGCATCCGGCGTGATCGTCGTGGTCTCCTCGATCGCGGGATGGCGCCCCTCGCCCGGCGCCGGAGTCGCCTACAGCGCCGGGAAGACGGCGCTCGCGCCGGTCGTCCGCACCCTCAACGACCAGGAGGCGGACTCGGGCGTCCGCGCGACACTCCTCTGCCCCGGGGACATCGACAGCGACTTCCTGCGCCAGCGGCCCGAGGTCCCCGGCGCGGCGGCCCGCTCGGTGATGCTCGCGCCCGCCGATATCGCCCGCTCGGCGATGTTCGTGGTCGACGCACCCCGCCACGTGCGGATCGACGAGCTCGTCATCTCCCCGCTCTCCCAGCGCTCCGCCTGATCGCGCTCGACCCGCGCTCGACCCGACCCGACCCCACACGACCCGCGGTCGCCGTCTTCACTGCGCCCGGACACCGACGAGAGGCTCCCATGAACCACCGATGGCTCCGCACCGGCGAGGAGCGCACCCCGCGCATCTCCTTCGGCGCCGACTACAACCCGGATCAGTGGCCGCGCGAGGTCTGGGCCGAGGACGTCCGGCTGATGCAGGAGGCCGGGGTCGACGTCGTCTCCGTCGCCATCTTCTCCTGGGCGAAGATCCAGCCCGCCCCCGACCAGTGGGACTTCGCCTGGCTCGACGAGGTCCTCGACCTGCTGCACGCCGGAGGCATCGGAGTCGATCTGGCGACGGCGACCGCCTCCCCGCCGCCCTGGCTCACGCTGGCCCACCCGGAGATCCTCCCCGTCACCGCCGACGGCAGGATCCTCTCGCCCGGGGGCCGGCAGCACTGGCGTCCCACCTCGGCGGTCTTCCGAGCGCACGCCCTCGGGCTCGTCGAGCGCATCGCCGAGCGCTACCGGGACCACCCCGCGATCGTCGCCTGGCATGTCAGCAACGAGCTCGGCTGCCACAACGCCTGGGACCACTCCGAGGACGCCACGCGGGCGTTCCGCACCTGGCTCGAGCGCCGCTACACCGGCATCGACGGCCTCAACGCGGCGTGGGGGACAGCGTTCTGGTCGCAGCGCTACAGCTCGTTCGAGGAGGTGCTCACTCCGCGTCTGGTGGCGGCCCTGCCGAACCCGACCCAGCGCCTGGACTTCCTCCGTTTCTCCTCCGACGCCCTGAAGGAGTACCTCGTCGCCGAGCGCGAGGTGCTGCGGCGGATCACCCCCGACATCCCGGTCACGACCAACTTCATGATCATGGAGGGCAAGAACCACGCCGCCTACGACGACTGGGCGCGGGAGGTCGACTTCGTCTCCAACGACCACTACCGCTTCGCCGGGGAGCAGTCCTTCGACGAGCTGGCCTTCTCAGCGGCGCTGACCTCAGGCGTCGCGCAGGGATCGCCCTGGTTCCTGATGGAGCACTCGACCAGCGCGGTGAACTGGCAGCCGGTCAACCAGCCCAAGCAGCCGGGGGAGATGGCGCGCGACGCCCTCACCCACGTCGCCTACGGCGCCGACGCCGTCTGCTACTTCCAGTGGCGGCAGTCCGTCGCCGGAGCGGAGAAGTTCCACTCCGCGATGCTGCCCCACGCCGGCGAGGACAGCCAGCTGTTCCGCGACGTCGTCCAGCTGGGGGAGCGGCTGCGCCGGCTGGACGATGTGGCGGGGAGCCGGCGCGAGGCGGCCCCGGTCGCCGTCCTGTTCGACTGGGACTCCTGGTGGGCGAGCGAGCTGGAATCGCACCCCAGCACGCTGCTGCGCTACCGACGCGAGGCGCTGGACTGGTGGCGCGCGCTCGCCGACGCGGGCGTCCGCGCGGACGTGATCACCCCGGGCACCGACCTGACCCCGTACGACGTCGTCGTCGCTCCGATGCTCTACCTCGTCTCCGGGCGGACAGGTCGCGAGCTGACCGGCTACGTCGAGGGCGGCGGGAACCTGATCACCACGTACTTCTCGGGGATCGCCGACGAGAACGACCACGTCGTCGCCAGCGGCTACCCGGGTGCTCTGCGCGACCTCCTCGGCATCCGAGTGGAGGAGTTCCACCCGCTCCTCGAGGAGGAGCACGTCCTGCTGGAGGGTGACCTGCGCGGATCCCTGTGGAACGAGGGGATCCAGCTCCGCAGTCCTGAGACGCGGGTGGTCCGCCGCTACGCGACAGGACCGCACGCCGGCGAGCCGGCGGTGACGCGGCGCGCGGCCGGAGCGGGCAGCGCCTCCTACGTCTCGACCCGTCTCCGAGGGGGTGACCTCCTCGATGTCGTCGCCGAACTTCTCGAGGCCGCCGGAGTGGCCTCCGAGCTCCCGTCGGAGATGGTCGGCGCCGTCTTCCACTCGCGGCGGACGATCGACGGCAGCGGATTCGATTTCTACATCAACCGCACCGACCGCCGAGTCCCGCTTCCCTCTGATGAGCCGGACCTTTTCGAGCAGCGGGCTGTTCCTCCGAGGGGAGTCGCAGTGGTTCGTCGGATCGGCAGCCCACTCCGCTGACAGCGAGCCGGGCGGCGCTGCTGCTCGAAGCGCTGATCCGCTCGATCGTGCAGCGCGCGGGGGCCGTGCCGCATCGCGACCGGTCGCCGGGAGCCGGCGCGTCCTGATCGGAGGCGGGCTCACCGGTCCGGTCGTGCCGACACCCCCCCCGACGCAGGAAGGGCCGCCCCGAGGGACGGCCCTTCCCGCGACTCCGTCGGCCCGCGCTCCTCCAGAGGAGCCGGGCCGACGAGTGCTCAGTGCTGGCGGATCCTGTCGATCAGCTTCCCGCCGAGGTCCTTGACCTTGTCGGTGATGGGGGTGCTCGACTTCGGGCGCTCGGTGACGGTGAACGGCAGGGTGATCGCCTTGCCGGTCTGGTCGCCGGTCACCGTGACGCTGTAGTCGCCGGGCGTGGTGGGCGCCTTCGCCGTGACGGTGAGGCCGCCGCCGGCGAGGTCGCGGGTCGCGGTGCGGTCCGTGAAGAGGGGCGCGGAGCCGATCAGCTGCGTGTCCCCGTTGAAGCCCTTCGCGGTGAGGGTGACGTCGGCTCCGGGGGCGAACGACGAGCCGGAGAGCTCGGCGGTGGCTCCGAAGCTCATCGAGCGGATGTCGCGGTCCACTCCGAGCGCGTTCGTGATGGTGAAGAACGTGTCGGTCTGGTCGGTGAGCCCGGCGACGTTCGCCGCGCCCGGCCCGTAGGCGGCGATGCGCAGCTGCGTTCCGGTGTGCTGCTGCGATCCGCCCTCGGCGGCCGTGCCGTACGACACCTTCATGGTGCTGCCGTCGGCGGTCTTCAGCGCGGTGCTGAGCGAGGTCGGCGGGGTCGAGTCGACGATCTGGCTGGAGTGGGCGTGGTCGGCGGTGACGATGACGAGGGTGTTCCCGTCCGCCTCGGCGAACGCGAGCGCGGCCTGGACGGCCTCGTCGAGGTCGACGGTCTCGCCGATCTGGCCGCACGCGTTCGCGGCGTGGTCCTGCTTGTCGATGCTCGCGCCCTCGACCTGGAGGAAGAAGCCCTTGTCGCCGGTGTCGAGGAGGTCGATCGCCTTCTCGGTCATGGAGCGGAGCGTCGGCTGCTCGGCCGGACGGTCGGGGTTCGCGACGCAGGTCTGCGGGGCGGCGTCCGCTCCGCCGACCGTCGCCGGGGTGGGCGCGTAGCGGACGGGCAGGTTGCCGGAGTTGAACAGTCCGAGCACGGGCGCGTCCTGGTCGGCGACGGTCAGCGCGTCGAGCTGCGCGGCGGTGGCGGGAGTCGTGGCGTCCCCGAGCACCTGGAAGCCGCGCTCCGCGGCCTGCTGGAACAGCGGCTCGCCGCTCCAGTCGCCGGCGCGGGCGACCTGCGCGAAGCTGGCCGACCCTCCGCCGAGGGTCAGGTCGGCGCGGGTGTCGAGGATCTGCTCGCTGATCGAGCCGAGTCCGCCGTTCTCCAGCGCGTCGTCGCCGCAGCTCGCGCTGTCGGGTCCGTAGCAGCTGCGGGCGTCGACGTGGGCGGCCTGCACGGCCGGGGTGGCGTCCTGGATCTCGGCGGTGGTGACGTTGCCGGTCTTCAGGCCGTTCGCCTTCGCGATCTCGAGGAGGGTGTCCTTGCGCTGCTGGTCGATGTCGACCGAGATGGCGTTGTCGTAGGTCTTGGTGCCGGTGGCCCAGGCGCTGCCGGTGGCGGCGGAGTCGGGCACGTAGTCCGGGGCGCCCTTGACGGCGCCCGTCGCCGGGTCGTCCGCGCGGTAGAGCGAGTAGGTCGTGTACTGGCCGGTGATCGGCAGGGCGTCGATCCCGGGGAAGCGGCCGGCCGCTCCGTACTGGTAGTTGCGGGCGACGGTGATCTCCGAATCGCCCATGCCGTCCCCGATGAGGAGGATGACGTTCTTCGCGTCCTGCTCCTTCACCGCTGCGCGCAGCGAGTCGGAGAGGTCGGCGTCGACCGGGGAGATGCGGGCGGCTCCGCCGGTGGCGGAGAGGTCGGCGGCACCGACGGCAGTGGCGGCGCCGGGTGCGGCCAGGGCGGCGGCGCAGACCAGAGCAGCGGCCGAGAGGGCCAGAGCGGAGCGTCCGCGGTTCGCGGAGCGGAACAGTCGTGTCACGTCGTGGACTCCTTGAGAGGTGAGACCCCGGAAAGGGGCACGCTCATCTCACTCCTCATCGCCGCATCGGTGGGTGAACGGTGATGCATAGCTGAGTGAACTTTCCGACGAGGGCTCTCGGCCCCGGCGGCCCGCCGGAGCGTCCTGCCGACCGGCGTCCTGCCGACCGGCGCTCACCGGGAGCGTCGGTCGGCAGGGGCGCGGTCGCCGGGAGCCTTTCGGGTCAGCGCTGGACGAGCGGGACGGCGATGTCCGTGACGTCCGCGCCGATGGCGCCGAGCGGAGTCGCCGTGCCGTTCAGCAGTCCGATCTCGTAGAGCGACCCGTTGACGGCGGCGAGGCCGACCGAGCCGATGGAGCTGCCGTTGCGGAGGACGGAGTAGATGTCGAAGCCGGTCGCACCCGCTGCGTCGAGGCCGAGCTTCCCGGTCGGCGCCAGGGTGCCGGCGTTGGCCGGGGACTGGATGGCGATCTGGTCGAGGGCCGTGTCGAGGACGAACAGGGTGGTCGCGCTGTTCGCGTCGAGGTCGTTGTTCGTGTACGCGGCCCCGGCGACACCGGTGGCCACGGCGGGCGCGGCGTAGCTGAGCGTGCCGTCGGCGACCGTCGCGGCGCCCGCGGTGGCGAACGGCTGACGGAGGTTCTGGCCCGTGTCGCTGACCACGCGGAGCGCGTTCGCGGCGGGGTTGAAGTCGACGCCGAAGGAGGTGCCGCTCAGCGCCACGGTGAGACGGGTCACCTGGGTGGCCACGCCGGTGGACGGGTTGATGGAGTAGACGCCGGCGCTCGCCGCGTTGTCGCCGACGCCGTAGAGGGCGCCGTCCTGGACCCGGTAGTCGATGCCGATGAGCGCGGTGTCGCCGCCGGTGAGGCCGGTGACGGCGACGCGGTTCGTGACCTTGCCGGGCTTGGTCGGGTTGAACTGCACGAGCTTCGTGCCGCCGTCGGAGAGTCCGACGACCCGCAGCTTCGCCGCTACGGAGCGGACCGCGTTGATCAGGTTCCTGTCCGACGCGCTGCTGGAGTCGCTGGTCGCCGCGGCGGGAGCGACGCTGCTCGCACCGGCGAGCACGGGTGCCACCGCCATCACGCCCGCGACGGCGACAGCTGCGATACCGACTCTGATGTTCCTGGTCATCGTGCACTCCTCGAGACTTGCGGTCGCCGGAGATCGGCGGCTCGGAGGGGGATACCGTCCGGAGCGCGCGAGCGTTCATCCGATCCGGAGATCCGTGCCCCGTCACTCCAGAGAGCCGTCGGCGAACCGGCGGAGCGCGGCCGCGTAGCGGTCCGGGTCCCGGTGGTCGCTGTCGGTCAGGAGCAGCACCGAGCCGGAGACGGCGCGCGTGTACTCGCCGCGGCAGGGGAGGGTGACCACCGTCCTCAGTCCGGCCACCCAGGCGGGGACGAGGGAGCCGAGGCAGCGCCGCTCCGGGGCGGCGTCCAGCGGGACGTCCCGCGCGTCCATCCGGGCGGACCGCAGCTCGTCGTGCCAGGCGCGGAATGGGGCTCCAAGGGAGTCGTCGCCGAAGTGCTCGCGCCAGCCGGGGCCGCGAGCAAGGTCGAGGAGGCGTGCGCGCTCGGGCGATCCGTCGGCGGTGCTGGAGAGCCGTCGGAGGAGCGGGCCGGTCTCGACCGCCAGATGCTCGACGCAGTCCTGCCACAGCTGAGGCCAGGCGCGCTGCTCGTCGGCGCCGGGCTCCGCCGACCCGACCCGCTCCGGGGACCGCTCGAGCGGCGGCGGCCCGTCGCCCGCCGGGGTGAGGCCCCGCGCCTCGCGGATCCAGAGGAGCTCGAGCAGCGCCGAGGGGTTGTCCTCGACCGTGATGACCATCTCCGACGGCCAGGGGTCGCCGGGAAGGGGACGGGATGCGCGCATGGGAGGGGCTCCTTCCGAGGGGATGAGGTCGGATCGTGCCGGAGAAGGCTCCAGGGAGGCTGGGCCCGCGTCGGCCGACGCGCCACTCCTCCGTGCGCCCAGCGGCGTCGCCGGTGATCCTCCTCGCCGGCGGTCGAGGACGGCGCCGAGCGCCCCCCGAATGTCGGTGCCCCCGACCTACACTCGGACGCGTTCGAACACACGTTCCATACCACGAGGAGGGAGTCGACCATGAGCGTGACCGTCGTGGAACGCATCGCGACTCCGGCCTCGGACGCCGTCGCCGTCACCTTCCTCGTCACCAGCGAGGCGGTGGCGGCGGGGTTCCCGTCGCCGGCGCAGGACTACTTCGACGGGTCCCTCGACCTCAACGACCACCTGATCCGCGACAGGACGTCGACGTTCATCGTCCGCGTCTCGGGCGAGAGCATGGTCGGCGCGGGCATCAGCGACGGCGACGAACTCGTGGTCGACCGGTCGATCACGCCGACGCACGGGAGCGTCGTCATCGCGATCCTGGACGGCGAGCTGACCGTCAAGCGCCTCGAGCTGCACCCCGGGGGAGTGGTGCTGCGGGCCGAGAACCCGGAGTACCCGCCGATCCACGTCGCCGAGCTGAGCGACCTCCAGGTGTGGGGCGTCGTCACCGTCTGCCTCCACCGGCTGCACCGTGCGCTCTGAGCGGCGCATCGCCCTGGTCGACGTGAACTCGTTCTACGTCTCCTGCGAGCGGCTGTTCGATCCGAGGCTCGCGGGCCGGCCGGTCGTCGTCCTCTCGAACAACGACGGCTGCGTGGTCGCCCGCTCCGACGAGGTGAAGAGGCTCGGGATCGAGAACGGCACGCCCTGGTTCCAGATCGAGCCGCTCATCCGCTCCGGTCGCCTCCCGGAGGTGATCGCCCGATCGAGCAACTACGAGCTGTACGGCGAGCTGTCCGCGCGCGTGATGGAGCTGCTGGGCCGCTACTCCGCCTGGCAGGAGGTGTACTCGATCGACGAGTCCTTCCTCGGCGTCGACGGCGACGTGGCGGAGCGGGCGAAGATCGGCCGGGCGATGCGGGCGGCCGTCGCGAAGAACGTCGGCCTGCCCGTCTGCGTCGGATTCGGGCCGAGCAAGACTCTCGCGAAGTTCGTCAACAAGGGCGGAGCGAAGAAGCACCCGCGCCTGGGGGGCGTCTGCGACACCGACTGGTACACGCCCGAGCAGCTCGACGCGCTCATGGCCTCGCAGCACGTCACCGAGCTGTGGGGAGTCGCCGGCCGCACAGGGAAGCGCCTCGCGGAGCTGTCCATCCACACCGTCCGCGACCTCCGCGACGCGGACCCCGTGCTTATCCGCAAGAAGTTCTCGGTCGTCCTGCAGCGCTCCGTCTACGAGCTGCGCGGCGTCGACTGCATCCCCCTCGAGGCCGCCCGCACCGTCCGCGACCAGCTGATCTTCTCCCGGTCGTTCGCCACTCCCGTGACGACGATCAGCGACATGGAGCAGGTGCTCTCCGTCTACGCGCAGCGCGCCGCCCACCGCCTCCGAGCGCAGGAGTCGGTCACCAGGACGATGAGCGTGTTCGCGTCGACGTCGCCGTTCGCGGACGCGCCCTACGAGTCCGCCGGCGGCCTGGCCGGCTTCCCCGTCCCCACGGACGACCCGGTGGCGATGGTGAGGGCCGCGATCGGCACCCTGCGCCCGCGGCTGCGGGAGGGCGCGCGCTACGTGCGGGCCGGCGTCATCCTCACGAACCTGTCGCCGCGGAACTCCCACGCGCTGCTCGAGATCTTCGACACCGCCTTCGACACGAAGGGCCTCGGCGCCACCATCGACGCGGTGACGAAGCGCCACGGCCGGTCCGCGGTCGGCCTCGGGCTGGCGGGCATCCGCACGGGGCCGGTGTGGACGATGAAGCGCGACGCCCTCTCGCTCCGGGCGACGACGCACTGGGGCGAGCTGGCGACGGCCCACGCGCGGTGAGCCCGCCGGCGGGGAGATCGGGTCATCCGACGGGTAGGCGCCCGGGGCGCTCTCGGGCAGGCTCGTCGCCATCGACGAGTGTCGGTGCGGGGACGGCGGGAGGACCCATGGCCGAGAGCTGGCAGGACGCGTCGGTGCGGGGCGTCGCGATGATCGAGAACGAGCTGGTCGTGCGCGACTTCCTCGAGGTGTGGAGCGCACGCGACAGCCGCCAGCTCATCCCGTTCCTGCATCCGGAGGTCGTCTACAGCGCGTCGAGCTCGCAGGAGATCGCGGGGCGGGCGCGGGTCCTCGAGATGTGCGACGAGGTCCACCGGGCGTTCACCGAGATCCGGATCGCCCTCGTCACGATCGCCGTCGCCGGCAGCGTCGTCCTCACCGAGCACGCCCTGCACCTCCGCTCGGACACGGGGGAGGGCCACTGGCTCCGCTGCTTCGGGAGCTACGAGCTCCGCGGCGAGCAGATCGTCACCTGGCGGCAGCTCCATGGGTGAGGGCCGCGCGTGACGGCGGTGACCGGCCCCGCGCGCCTCAGGCTCGCCCTGGTGCTGCTGGCCATCGCCTCGGGCGCGACCGACGCGTTCGCGTTCCTCCTGCTCGGCGGCATCTTCACCGCGAACATGACGGGCAACCTGGTGCTGCTGGGGCTGTACCCCCGCTCCGCCTGGCTGACGACCGCGGCCGGAGCGGTCACGGCGATCGTCTTCTTCGCCGGAGCGGTCTACGCCGGGTTCCGCACGACCCGGGCGCGCACGCCGTCGACCGGCGACGGGAGACGTCCGCTCCGCGCGATCGCCCTCGTGGGGGTCGTCCTCCAGCTCGCCGTCGCGGTCGCCTGGCCGACGGTGCAGGGCGGCAGATCGCTGCTCGTGGACTGCGCGTTCATCGCGACCAGCGCGGCGGCGCTCGGGCTGCAGACCGTGCTCGCGAAGCGGATCTCCGGCGCCGCAGGCCTGACGACCACGTTCGTCACGGGCACGCTCACGAGCCTGATGCAGGAGCTCGCCGAGCGCTCGTCCGGGTCGAGGACCCTCCAGGCGCTCATCGTCGCGAGCCTCGCGGGCGGGGCGGTCATCGGAGCGGCGACGGTCACGCTCGCTCCGGCCTGGGCCCCGACGCCGGCTCTGGTGCTCTCGGCGCTCGCCGTCGTGCTGCTCTTCGCGCACCGCGCGCGAGCCGTGCCCGCGGGAGCGGAGCCCGGGGCCCCGCGTCCCGCGTGACCGGGATCAGGCGTCGAGCGCCCACTTCGGCCGGACCCAGTGGCAGGTGTAGCCGCCGGGGTGCTTGCGCAGGTAGTCCTGGTGCTCCTCCTCGGCGTCCCAGAACTCGCCGGCGGGCTCGACCTCGGTGACGACCGGTCCGGGCCAGCGGCCCGACGCGTCGATCTCGGTGATCGTCTGGCGCGCGACCCTCTCCTGCTCAGGCGAGAGGAAGAGGATCACGGAGCGGTAGGCCGTGCCGATGTCGTTGCCCTGACGGTTCTTCGTCGTCGGGTCGTGCACCTGGAAGAAGAACTCGAGCAGGTCGCGGTAGGAGAGCTGCTCGGGATCGAACTCGATCTCGACCGCCTCCGCGTGGTCGCCGTGGTGGCGGTAGGTCGCGTTCGGCGTGCTGCCGCCGGCGTACCCGGCGCGGGTGCTGAAGACGCCCGGCATGTCGCGGATGAGCTCCTGGAGCCCCCAGAAGCATCCGCCCGCGAGGATCGCGCGCTCCTCGGCCATCAGACGCCTGCCTTCGTGTCGTGCGCGGACTCGCGCGGAGAGATCATCATGCGGGCAAGTCCATCACGACCGGGGACGTCGCGGCGAGCGTCGGACGACTCTCGGAGCAGACCGTCGGCGGGGGAGCCGAGCGTGTCCCGGCCGAGCGCTCCGTCACTGCGATCGGTACGCCGCCGGAGATGCACCGGTGGGAACGAGTCATCTGACCGGGTCGCTCCGGGTGCCCCCGTTCCTACGCTCGTCGGTACAACCGAGGAGAGAGCGGAGCGGACCATGGAGCAGCCGAACGTCGAGACGCGCAGTGCACGGCGGGTGATCGAGACCCTGACCGCCAACGGCGTGAAGTACGTCTTCGGGATCCCGGGAGCGAAGATCGATGCGGTCTTCGACGTCCTCGCCGACGAGGGGCCGGAGCTGATCGTCTGCCGGCACGAGCAGAACGCCGCCTTCATGGCCGCCGCGGTGGGACGGCTGACGGGCAGCCCGGGTGTCGTCCTCGTGACCTCCGGCCCCGGCACGACCAACCTCGCCACCGGCCTGCTCACGGCCAACACGGAGCAGGACCCGGTCGTCGCGCTCGCCGGGGCCGTGCAGCTCTCCGACCGCCTCAAGCGCACGCACCAGTCGATGGACGCGGCCGCCTTCCTCACCACCGTGACGAAGTACACGGTCGAGTCGACGGATCCGGACGACGTCTCGGAGGCGGTCAGCAACGCCTTCCGCGCCGCGGTCACCGAGCCCCGAGGCGCCGCGGCGGTCGTCCTGTCGGCCAGCGTGATGGCCGCGCCGACCTCGCAGGTCATCACCCGGGCGGCCACGGGGCCGACGAGCGGTCCGGCGCGCGCCGAGGACCTCACGCACGCCGCCGACCTGATCAACACCGCGGAGCGGCCCGTCCTCCTCGTGGGCCTCCGCGCGTCGGAGCCGGAGACCGTCGCGGCCCTGCGGGCCCTGATCAGCGAGACGGAGCTGCCGGTGATCGAGACGTTCCAGGCGGCCGGCCTCGTCTCCCGCGAGCTCGAGGACCACTACCTGGGCCGCGTCGGCCTCTTCAAGAACCAGCCCGCCGACCTCGCCCTCGCCGAGTCCGATCTCGTCGTCGCGATCGGCTACGACGCCGTCGAGTACGACCCGGTGATCTGGAACAGCGACGTCGACCGCCGGATCGTCCACATCGACTCCGTCGACGCCCCGCTGGACAACCACTACCTGCCGGCGCTGGAGCTGAAGGGCGATCTCGCGCAGACGGTCGCGGCCCTCACGCCCCTCGTCTCCGGCCTGCAGCTCGACGAGGACGCGGCCGACCGGGTCGCCCGGCACCGGAGCGAGCTGGAGCGGATCGACGACGCGGCGCGGACGGCCGAGGCGGCTCCCGGGACCGTCGATCCCGCCCGCCTCGTGCTCCTGATGCGCGACCTGCTCTCGGACGACGCCACCGTGGCGTGCGACATCGGCTCGAACTACATCTTCATGGCCCGGCACTTCCGCGTGTACGAGCCCAAGCACCTGCTCTTCTCGAACGGGCAGCAGACCCTCGGCGTCTCCTTCCCGTGGGGCATGGCGGCGAGCCTCCTGCGCCCCGGGACCCCGGTGGTCTCCGTCTCGGGTGACGGAGGGTTCCTGTTCTCCGCGACGGAGATCGAGACGGCGACGCGGCTCGGCCTCTCGTTCACGCACGTGATCATGCGGGACGACACCTACGACATGGTCGGCTTCCAGCAGCTGCTGAAGTACGGCCGCAAGTCCGGGGTCCAGCTCGGCGACTACGACATCGAGAAGTTCGCCGCGGCGTTCGGCGCCACGGGCAGGCGGGTGAGCGGCCTCGCCGAGTTCGAGGAGGCCTTCCGCGCCTCCCTCGCCGAGCCGGGCGTCTCGATCATCGACGTCGCGGTGGACTACAGCCGCAACGTCGACATCGCCGCCCACCTGGTCGAGGACGCCTTCGAATGAGCACGCACACGGTCGACTCGACCGACGACTACGCGATCTACCAGAGCTCGACCATGGCCGCCCTGCTGGCCGGGGTCTACGACGGGGACCTGACGATCGGCGAGCTGCTCACCCACGGCGACCTCGGGCTGGGCACCTTCAACCACCTGGACGGCGAGATGGTGATCGTCGACGGCGTCTGCTACCACCTGCGCAGCGACGGCTCCGTCCAGGTCGCGGACGGCGACGACCGGACGCCCTTCGCCGCCGTGCTGCCCTTCCACGCGACCACGACGTTCACGGTGGAGGAGCCGACCGGTCTCGCCGGCCTCACCCGGCTGATCGACGACGCGGTCGACGGCGGGAACATCCCCGTCGCCCTGCGGATCGACGGCCGGTTCACCGAGGTCCGAACCCGGACCGTGGGCGCGCAGACCGAGCCGTACCCGCCCCTGATCGAGGCGACCGCCCACCAGAGCGTCACCGGCATCGCCGACACCCGCGGCACGATCGCGGGCTTCCGCACTCCGCAGTTCGAGCAGGCCGTGTCGGTCCCCGGGTACCACCTGCACTACGTCGACGACGCCCGCGAGAAGGGCGGGCACGTCCTCGACGTGACCGTGGCCGAGGTGACGGTCTCGCTCACGACCGTCGCCGGACTGCACCTCGCGCTTCCGGAGACGGACCAGTTCCGCCGGGCGGACCTGGCGATGAAGGACATCGCGGCGCAGGAGGCGCGAGCGGAGGGGTGAGGCGGGCGGGACCTCCGGGGAGACGGGCCGGCCGCGACCCGTCTCCCCGGAGGCCGGTCAGGGCGCGAGCTCCTCGCGGACGATCGCTGCTCCCGCGCTCAGCGCGCTGAGCTTCCCCCAGGCGAGGTCGCGGGGCAGCGGCGCCATGCCGCAGTTCGTGCTGGGGAGGAGCAGGTCCGCGTCGACGAACCGGAGGGCGCGGCGCAGGGTGTCGGCGACCTCCTCGGGCGTCTCGACGGTCCCGCTCGCCACGTCGATCGCTCCGAGCATGACCTTCTTGCCGCGGACGAGCTCGATCAGCTCCATCGGCACGTGGGAGTGGTGGCTCTCCAGCGAGACGATGTCGAGCGAGGACTGCTGGAGGAGCGGCAACGACTCCTCGTACTGCCGCCACTCCGACCCGAGGGTCGCCTTCCAGTCGGTGTTCGCCTTGATCCCGTAGCCGTAGCAGATGTGCACCGCGGTCTCGATGCGGAGTCCCTCCGCCGCCCTCTCCAGCGCGGCCACACCCCAGTCGTGCACCTCGTCGAAGAAGACGGTGAAGGCGGGCTCGTCGAACTGGACGATGTCGACTCCGGCGTCCTGGAGGGCTCGCGCCTCCTCGTTGAGGATGGTCGCGAACTCCCACGCCAGCTTCTCGCGGCTCCCGTAGTGCCGGTCGGAGAGGGTGTCGATCATCGTCATCGGGCCGGGCAGCGCCCACTTGATCGGCTGATCGGTCTGCTCGCGCAGGAACCGGGCGTCGTCGGCGAACACGGGCCTCTCGAGCCCTACGGCGCCGACGACGGTCGGCACGCTCGCGTCGTACCGGTCGCGGATGCGCACCGTCTCGCGCCGCTCGAAGTCGACGCCCGTGAGGTGCTCGATGAACGTCGTGACGAAGTGCTGCCGGGTCTGCTCCCCGTCACTGACGATGTCCAGGCCCCGGTGGTGCTGCTCGTGGACAGCGGCGCGCAGGGCGTCCTGCTTGCCCTCGGCCAGGGCGTCGCCGGTCAGCCGCCACGGGGACCACAGGGTCTCCGGCTGCGCGAGCCACGACGGCTTCGGCAGGCTGCCGGCGATCGAGGTGGGCAGGAGCGGGAGGGCCGCCGAGGCTCCGCGCGCGCTCATCGGACCGCTTCCGCGTACTCGGCGGCCCACTGCCGCAGCCGCTCCCCGTGCGGCTTCATGAGATGCTCCTCCGCGAACCGCCCCTGCTCGACCGCGAGCCGGCCGCGCTCCTCGCGGTCGTAGGAGACCGCGGGCCGCACGTAGTCCTGCTGCTCCAGGTCCGGCCGGTAGACGTCGGCGGCGGCCGAGCGCGCGCCGTAGATCTCGGGCCGGTAGATCCTCTGGAACGTCTCCATCGTGCTGATGGTGGCGATGAGCTGGAGGTCCGAGTAGTCCTCCAGCAGGTCGCCGCCGCAGTAGAACGCGAGCGGCGCCGTGCTGCCGGGCGGCATGAAGAAGCGGACCCCGAGGCCCATCTCCGCGAAGTACCGGTCGGTCAGCGAGAGCTCGTCCTGCCGGTACTCGACGCCGAGGATCGGATGGAGGGTCCCGGTGCGCCGGTACGTCCTGCTCGTCGAGACGCTGATGCAGATGACGGGCGGCGTCGACGAGAGCTCCGCGTACTGCGCGGAGTACCGGAAGTGCTGGAAGAGCGCGCCGTGCAGGACGCCGAAGTCGTCGGGGACGGTGAAGCCGGCCTGCGCGGCGTTGACCGCCGGCAGCCGCACGCTGAAGTCGTGGTCGCGGAGGTAGGAGGAGAAGTTGTTCCCCAGTGTCCCCGGCTGACATCGGCCGGTGCGGCGGTCGAGGATCCGGGTGCGCAGGACCTCCAGCAGGGGGAACTCCCGGTCCTCGCCGCCCGTGGTGAGCCGCAGCCCGACGGAGACGATGTCGAGCCCGACCGTGTAGCGGCCGCGGCTCGGATCGTCGCCCGGCACGAGATCGTTCAACCGGTCGTCGATCATCCGCAGCGCGGTCCGGAGGTTCTCCCGGCGGCGCTCGCCGCGGGCCAGATTCGCGAAGTTGGTGGTGATCCGGGAGCTCTGGGCCGGCGAGTAGTCCTCGTCGAAGGGGGTGAGGGTGATGCTGAAGGCGGGTTCGTTCGTCATGATCGGCCGATCGGTAGGAGGGACTGGGGCGGGGGCACGATCAGTGCGGGTGGTCCTCGGTCAGCTTGAAGCCGAGTCGGCCGTGCGCGAAGGCGGCTCCGGCTCCGATGGCGGCCGCGATCCAGGCTGATTCGGCGAGCTCGGTCTCGGTCGCACCGGCGCGCACGGCGTTCTGGCCGTGGCCGTCGATGCAGTAGACGCACTGCTTGCTGATGCCCACGGCGTAGGCGATGAGCTCGCGGTACTTGAGCGGGATCTCGCGACCCTGCGCAGCGAAGACGGCGGTGTCGAAGGCGGTGAACGCCGCAAGGACGTCGGGGGTCTCCTTCTTGTAGGCGGCGGTGTAGCGGCGGTCGGCTGCGCGGTCGTAGTAGGCGTCGGTCATGGTCTTCCTTCGGAGGTCGGAGAAGGGGCGGAGGGGATGAGGTCACGGCCGGGCGGGGATCTCCAGGCCGAGGTTCTCCCGCAGGGTCGTGCCTTCGTACTCGGTGCGCAGCGAACCGCGCTCCTGCAGCAGCGGCACGACGCGGTCGACGAACTCGTCCAGACCACCCGGGTGCAGGTGCGATCCGAGGACGACCCCGTCGCCGCCTCCGCTCTGCACGAACTCGTCGAGACGGTCGGCGACCTGCTCAGCCGTGCCCACGTACTCCGTGCGGTCGAAGACGGTCTCGGCGAGACCGCGGAGGGTGAGGTCGCGCTCCTGAGCGAGCGCACGCCAGGCGCGCACGGTCCCCGCGCGATCACCGTGGATCAGTGCGCGGCCCTCGATCAGCGGCGGCGCCTCGAGGTCGGGCTCGAGATCGGGTACCGGCCCGTCGACGTCGAAGCCCGACAGGTCCCGGTTCCAGACCTGCTCGAAGAGCACCTGGATCGTGCGCGGTGTGAGTTGCTGATCGCGGATCCACCGCGCTCTCTCCTCCGCCTCCGCAGCGGTGCCGCCGAGGACGACGGCGGCTGACGGGAGGATCCGCACGGAGCCGGCCGGGCGACCCGCCGCCGCGACCCGGGCCGCGATGTCGCGCGCGAACTCGTGCGCCTCAGGTCCCCGGTGGTAGGGGGAGAAGATCACGTCGGCGCTCGACGCCGCGAAGTCGCGACCCTGCGGAGAGACGCCCGCCTGCACGATCACCGGGCGGCCCTGCGGGCTGCGCGGTACGGTGAAACGGCCGGAGACGTCGAACTGGCTGCTCGAGACGGCGAACGACCCCGTCGACGAGTCGGCGAGGAACTCGCCGGAGGGGGCATCGGCTCGCACGGCGTCGGAGGTCCAGGTGTCCCAGAGCGTCGTCACCGCGCGGACGGCTTCCTCGGCACGGGCGTAGCGGTCGGCGCGGTCGAGGAAGCCGCCGCGGCGGAAGTTCGCGCCCGTGAAGGCGTCGAAGGACGTGACCACGTTCCACCCCGCTCGTCCGCCTGAGAGGTGGTCGAGGGTCGCGATCTGACGGGCGAGCTCGAAGGGCTCGTTGAACGTCGCGTTGAGCGTGCCGACCAGGCCGATGTGCTCCGTGACCGCGGCCAGCGCGGCCAGGAGCGGCAGAGTGTCCGGTCGTCCGGCGATGTCATGGTCGAACGGGCGCCCCGCGCGCTCCCGCAGTGCCAGACCCTCGGCGAGGAAGAAGTAGTCGAATCGCCCGCGCTCCGCGGTCTCTGCGACGCGGCGGAACGTCGAGAAGTCGACCTGGCTGCCGGCGTCGGGGTGCTCCCACAGGGTGTGCTCGTTCACCCCGCCCACGTAGGCGGCGAGGACGATCTGCTTCGGTCGCCGCGTCATGACTGCTCCTCGGAGGCGTAGCGGTTCGGGATCGACGTGGGCAGGCCCAGGGCTGAGCGGAGGGTGCGGCCCTCCTCCGTCCCGACGAGCAGACCGCGTCGGCGCAGCTCGGGCACGAGGTCGTCGGCGATCAGCGGCAGATCGGTGGCGAGAACCGCGGGTCGGAGGCGGACGCCGTCGTAGCCGAGCCGTGAGAGCTCGGCGATGCGGTCGGCGACGGACGCGGCCGACCCGGCGGCGACGGCGGCGTCGCCGGTGAGCGGTCGGCCGAGAGCGTCGAGGCGCGAGAGTCTGGCCGCGGCGGACTCCGCCGGGGTGTCGAGGACGACGACGAGGTCGGCGAGGACCCGCAGGCGCTCGCCCGTGCGCCCCGCCCCGCGCTCCGCCTCGGCGATCTCCTGGAGGATCCTCTCGGCGTCCGCTGCGTTCTGAGGCGTCGCGAACACGACGTCGGCCGAGCGCGCGGCGAAACGGTACGGGATGTCGGCGTGTGCGAGCGCGGCGACGACGGGCTGCCCCTGCGGCGGCCGGGGAGTGATCGCGGGGCCGCGCACCGAGAACCAGCGTCCTGCGAAGTCGACGCGGTGCACTTTGTCGGCGTCGAGGAAGCGATCGGTGGCGACGTCGCGGATCTCGGCGTCGTCCTCCCAGCTGTCCCAGAGTCTCCGTGCGACCTCGACGGCGTCGGCCGCCTCCTCGAAGAGCTCGTCGACGACGGCGCGGATCGCGGGGTCCTCGAGAAGGGGCGTGCCCGGCTCCGGCGGCACGATCGCCGCGATTCGTCGTCCGACGTGCGAGGCTTCGTCGACGCGTGACGACACCCTGACCTGCCAACCGCCCCGCCCCCGGCTCAGGTGGTCGAGCGTCGCGACGGCCTTCGACACGTGGAAGGGCTCCGTGTGCGTCACGGTGACCGTGGGCACGAGACCGATGCGGCTCGTGAGGGGGGCGACGTAGGAGGCGATCAGCAGCGCGTCGAGCCGGCCGCGGACCTCGTCGGTGCGGTCGTCGGCCAGGAAGGGGTCCGCCGATTGCAGGGCGAAGGAGTCCTCGATCGTCACGAAGTCGATCCCGCCGCGCTCCGCCCGCTGCACGATGTCCGCCCAGTACGCGCCGGTGAAGAGCGCGTCGGGACGGGCGCCAGGCTCGCGCCAGGACGCGGGGTGCCAGCCGGCGCCCTCGAGGGCGACGGCGAGGCTGAGGGGTGGGGCGGCGGTCATCGTGCTCCTCGGATCAGGGTGCCGGCTCGGACGAGCTCCTCGTCGTCGAGTGCGCGGAGGCGGCGCAGCAGCGCGCGCGCGACCTTGTCGTTCTCGCGGAACGACACCGCGTTCGTGCCCGGCCGGGAGAAGGCGCCGACGAACGGCGAGTCGGTGTACGGGCCGATCGCGTACCGGCGGCCGACGCGGCCTCCCGCCGTCGAGCGCAGCAGGGTGTCGTCCTGGTGCACGCGCAGCCTCCCGGTCGACAGGAGAGTGTCGCCGACGTCGACGAGGTCCTCGACCGCCGACCCCGACGCGACGAGCGCTCGCATCAGCGCGTCGTCACTCCTCGCAACGGACGTCCGGGGGAGGCGCGCGTCGACGAGAGCGTCAGCGAGGACGACCTGATCGGTCGCCCCGCCGCTCGCGACGAAGCGGCCCTCCTCTTCGGAGGTCTCCACACGGATGCCCGGGCCGAGGAAGTCGACGACGCCCGCGTCCGAGAGTGCGAGCAGCTCCTCGAGACGGTGCGCGGGCGGCCCGCTCGCGAGGAAGCTGAACCAGCCGAGCCACCATCCGTGCAGATCCTCGATCCGCGAGCGGGGCGTCCACCTCGCGGACGCGGTGAGATCGGCGACGAGGAAGTGGCTGCGCAGAAGCGCGAGGAAGAGCGCCATCGTGGCGCTGTGCTCCTGCCGGCTGCGCAGAGCCAGGTCGTCCCGGATGTAGGCGCGCACCGCCTCCTGCAGCGCCGAGCCGTCGGCGAACCGCACATCGGCGAACGGGCGGTCGAGATCGGGGAGGAGCAGCCTGTCGAGGCTGTCCGGCACAGTGTCCGCGACGAGCGCGGTCAGGGTCCGCGCATCTCCGAGGACCCGCTCGGCGTCGGCCCCGAGTGCGGGGAGAGCGTACCCCTGTCCCGCTTCGGGTCGCGGGCCGCGGGAGCCGGCGAGGACCGAGGCGCGCGGGTCGAGCCGCGAGAACACCTCCGAGAAGTGCGTCCAGTCGGTGCTCACCCGGTCGGGGTGCCCGGTGAAGAGCTCACGGTAGTAGCCCCAGAGCATCTCCTGGGCGATCAGGGGCCAGACGTCCTCGCTGAAGTCGAGCGGGCGGTGTCGCGAGCGCAGCTCCTCGACGACGGACGCCGAGAACCAGCGGGGCTCGGGCGCGGCTCCCTGGAGCGTCGAGCCGATCTTCGAGTGGTAGGGGACCCCGCGGCGGCTGCCGATCAGGATGCGCGGCTCACGTCCCGACGGGTGGTAGCGCAGTCCGCCGGCGTCGTCCCGTTCGAAGCGGCCGCCCCGGCCCTCGGTGAGCAGCACCAGGAGATCGACCGCGACGAGGCCGAAGCCGCGCACGATCACGTCGCGTCCGGCGCGGAGGGATCCGAGGTCGGCGTCGGCCGTGAACGACGGCGGCAGGTAGGCGAGGCCGTGGCGCTCGGCGAACCCGGCCAGCCGGGTCTCGTCGACCGTCGGCAGAGCGCCGCTGTGCCCGAGCGAGAACAGGACCAGGTCCGCCTCGATCACGTCGCCGGAGTCGAGGACGACCCGCTGCGCACCGTCGTCGCGGCCGAGCACCTCGACGACACGCGCCGCGTGCTCGCGGACCTCGACGTCAGGGCGGAGAGCGGCGAGCGCCTCCCGGTGGAACCAGCGCAGATAGAGGCTCTGCAGCCGGCGGGTGGGGAAGCTGTCGGCGCGGAGCCCGTCGAGCTCGCGGCGCACGGCTTCGTCGCCCTCTGCGAGCGCGATCCGGCCGGCCCGCACCGCCTCCGCCCACTCGATCAGCGAGGGCCCGGGGCGCACCGGCCCCTCGATCGTCGCGCTCGCGTCGGTGAACATCGTCACGTCGGCTGCGAGCGAGTTGAGCTTCAGCAGCGGCGACTGCTCGTAGCGCCAGATCCGGCCGGGGCCGACGGGGTACGGGTCGACGACGTGGACGACGAGCGCGGCCGGCCCGAGGGCGTCCTCGGCGGCGTTCGCGGCGAGGCGCTCGAGGACCCCGACCGCGCGGGGACCTCCCCCGACGATCACGAGGGAGCGGGTCCCGTCCGATGGCGCTGACATGCGTCCACGATGACCCTTCCCCCGTGAGGACGCCGCTCTGTGACGACTCGTGACGATGTGAAGAAGTGTGTAGCGGCGGGTTGGAGCCGGGTGGCCGCGGACCCTAGCGTCGGCCCCCACGGCGTGCAGAACGGTGCGCCCCGACAGGCAGGAGCCTCGAGTGCCCATCGAATTCCTCGGCATCGCCGCGCTCAACGACGGCAGCGAGACACGAGCACGCAGCGGCGCGAGCTTCGACCCGGAGTACACGGTGCGTCTGGCCGCGGCTCATGAGGACAGCGGGTGGGACCGCATCCTGTTCGCCTACCACTCCGGAGCCCCCGACCCCGCCGTCGCCGCCGCTTTCATCGCGTCGCGGCTCGAGCGCATCCAGCTGCTGCTGGCGCACCGGCCCAACGTCTCCTACCCCACGGTCGCGGCGAAAGCCTTCGCGACCCTCGATCAGCTGAGTGGAGGCCGCCTGAGCGTCCACGTGATCACGGGCGGGTCGGACGCGGACCAGGCCGCGGAGGGCGACTACCTGAGCAAGGACGAGCGCTACGCGCGCACCGCCGAGTACATCAGGATCGTCAAGCAGGTCTGGACGACCCGTGAGCCGTTCGATCACGTCGGGGAGCACTACCGCTTCTCCCGGTTCGTCAGCGACGTCTGGCCGGTGCAGCAGCCTCGGCCGCAGATCTCGTTCGGAGGCTCCTCTCCCGCCGCTCTGTCCGTCGGTGCCGCCGAGAGCGACGTCTACGCGCTCTGGGGCGAGCCGCTGCGGGACACCGCCGAGCAGATCCGCAGCATCCGGGAGGCGGCGGCGGCGGCCGGCCGCGACGTCGCGCCGCGCATCCAGGTCGCCTTCCGACCCATCCTCGGGGCCACCGAGGAGCAGGCCTGGGAGAAGGCGGAGGGGATCCTCCGCCGCATCGAGGCGCGCACCCGCGAGACCGCCCCCGGAGGCCTCGCCGCGCCGGAGAACACCGGCTCGCAGCGCCTCCTCGCGATCGCCGCCGCAGGCGACCGTTTCGATCGCGCGCTCTGGACCAGGGCGGGAGTCGCCGCGGGAGCGCGCGGCAACTCGAACGCCCTCGTCGGGACACCGGAGACGGTGGCCGCCGCGCTGCTCGACTACGTCGATCTCGGGGTCGACATCATCTCGGCGCGCGGCTACGACTACGTCGACGACACCCTCGACTTCGGTCGCCACGTGATACCGCTGGTGCGCGAGGAGGTCGCTCGACGCGACGCCGTGGCCGTCCAGGCCGCCGAGGAGGCCGCTCGTGTCCTCGTCTGACACCGTCGCGGCCGACGAGTTCGTCCATGTGCGGGCCGATGACCCGCGGGCCCGGCCCCTGCTCGACGAGCTCGAGCGCGAGTACGACACCCGCTACGGCACCGCCTGGGGCGAGCCGGCATCGGCCGAGCTCGCGCGCTACCCGAGCGAGGTGTTCGCCCCGCCGGAGGGATCCTTCGTCCTGCTTCTGCGCGACGGCACCGCGATCGCCGGAGGCGCGCTGAAGAGATTCGACGACACGACCGCCGAGCTCAAGCGCATCTGGACATCCTCGGCGCACCGTCGGCAGGGACTCGCCCTGCGCGTGGTCGCAGAGCTCGAGGCGGAGGCCCGCCGGCTCGGCTACTCGACCGTCTACCTCACGACCGGGCCGCTCCAGCCGGAGGCGCAGCGGCTCTACCTCACCGCGGGCTACACACCGCTCTACGACGTGACCCAGCCTCCGGAGGTGGTCGTCCTGCACGGCTATGCGCGGACGCTCACCGATCGGCCGCTCGACGTCGCGAGGATCCGGACCGCGCACGACGACTCCTTCGCGCAGCTCACCGCGTCCCTGCCCGACGGCGGAGCACGCCTGCGCGGTGGCGTCACGGGGCGTGCCTCATGAGCGGCACGATCGCGCCGCCTCGACCGCGGGACACGTCCGGCCCCCTTCCCGGAGGCATCGACCTCGCCCGACTCGGCGAGCGGCCGGTGCTGCCGCTGCGCCACCCGGTGCGCTGGGTGGTCGCCGCACTGGTCCTCGTGCTCCTGCTGAACGCCGGACAGACCCTCTTCACGAACCCGTCGTGGGAGTGGCCGAAGGTCGGGACCTGGCTCTTCAGTCCGGCGATCCTGAAGGGGCTGCAGCTGACGCTCCTCGCCACCGCCATCAGCGCCGTGATCAGCTTCGTCGGAGGCATCGTCGTCGCCGTAGCCCGGCTCTCGGGCAATCCGGTGCTGTCGACGCTCAGCTGGGTCTACATCTGGCTGTTCCGCTCGGTGCCGCTGATCCTCGTCCTCATCTTCCTGTTCAATCTCGGCAACCTGTATCCGACCGTCGGCATCGGCATCCCCTTCGGTCCGCAGTGGTCGGTGCCGACGGTGTCGCTGCTGCCTCCGCTCGCCCTCGGCGTGATCGGCCTGAGCCTGTCCGAGATCGCCTACAGCGCCGAGGTCGTCCGTTCCGGGGTGCTCGCGGTCGATCAGGGGCAGCACGAAGCGGCGAAGGCGCTCGGGATCCCGCAGCGCCGCCAGTTCACCCGCATCGTCCTCCCGCAGGCGCTCCGCTCGATCGTGCCCGCCTACGTGAACCAGATCATCGGCCTGCTGAAGGCGAGCTCACTGCTGTTCTACGTCTCGCTGCTCGACCTGTTCGGGGTCGCTCAGAACCTCGGCAGCACGTACCCGACGGACATCATCCCCCTGCTCGTCGTCGCGACGATCTGGTACCTGGTGCTGACCTCGGCGATCTCGGTCGTGCAGTTCTACATCGAGCGCTTCTACGCCCGCGGCGCGCACCGGGAGCTCGCGCCCACGCCCCTCCAGCGGGTGCGGCGCTCGCTCGCCGGCCTGAGGAGTGCGCGATGACCGCCGCCATCGAGATCCACAACGCGACCAAGTCCTACGGCGACCGGACCGTGCTCCGGGGAGTCGACCTGCGCGTCGAGGCGGGCACCGTCACGGTCATCCTCGGTCCGAGCGGCTCGGGCAAGTCGACCCTGCTGCGGGCGATCAACCATCTCGAGAAGCTCGACGAGGGGTTCGTCTCCGTGAACGGCGAGCTGATCGGGGTGCGGCTGCGCGGCGGTCGGCTCAAGGAGCTGCGCGAGAAGGAGATCCTGCGCCAGAGGGCGAGGATCGGCTTCGTCTTCCAGAGCTTCAACCTCTTCCCGCACCTGACGATCCTCGAGAACGTCACCGAGGCGCCGATCTCGCAGGGGCAGCCGCCCGCGGAGGCCCGCGAGCGGGCACGCGCCCTGCTCGAGCACGTCCGTCTCGCCGACAAGGCGACGGCCTATCCGAGGCAGCTCTCCGGCGGCCAGCAGCAACGCGTGGCCATCGCGCGTGCGCTCGCGCTCGACCCCGAGGTGATCCTCTTCGACGAGCCGACCTCGGCTCTCGATCCCGAGCTCGTCGGGGAGGTGCTGCAGGTCATCCGGTCGCTGGCCGAGAGCGGCCGCACCCTCATCGTCGTGACCCACGAGATCGGCTTCGCCCGCGAGGTCGCCGACCGGGTGGTGTTCGTCGACGACGGCCTCGTCGTCGAGCAGGGCAGCCCGAGCGAGGTCCTCGACCGCCCGCAGAATCCGCGGACCCGCGACTTCCTCGGCCGAGTCCTCGGCTGAGCCCCCGCACTCCTCCTCTCCATCCGCACGACAGACACAGGAATCGAATCATGACCAGACCGCACATCACTCGTTGGACCAGAGTCGGGGCGCTTCTCGCTGCCGCCGCGCTGACGACGGGCCTCGCGGCCTGCTCCGGTGCCGCCGCCTCCGACCCGGCCTCCCCGGGAGCCGCCTCCGGCACCACCACCGTCACCGTGGGTGCCCTCTCCAACGGAGCGGCGACCGAGACGGACATCGACGTGCCGGTCGTCGACGAGATCCGCGGCACGCTGCCGCAGGAGATCCTCGACCGCGGGACCCTGACGATCGGCGTCGGCGCTCTCCCCGCAGGTTTCCCTCCGCTCGCGTTCACCGGGACCGACACCGAGACCCTCACCGGCTCGGAGCCCGATCTCGGCCGCCTCGTCGCCGCCGTCCTCGGGCTGCAGCCCGAGGTGGAGAACTCCACCTGGGACAACCTCTTCGTGGGCATCGACACCGGAGGCAGCGACGTCGGGTTCTCGAACATCACCGTCACGGAGAAGCGCAAGGAGAAGTACGACTTCGCCTCCTACCGCGCCGACACCCTCGCGTTCCAGGTCCTCGCCTCGAACGACTGGGAGTTCGACGGCGACTACGAGAACCTCGACGGACTCACCGTCGCGGTCAGCAGCGGCACCAACCAGGAGAAGATCCTGCTCGAGTGGCAGGCCCGTCTGCAGTCCGAGGGCAGGTCCCTGGAGATCACGCGACTGCCCGATGCCAACTCCGTCACTCTCGCTCTCGGCTCCGGCCGGATCGACGCCTACTTCGGGCCCAACCCGACGACGGTCTACCAGAACCGGATCTCGGAGGACGGCGCCGACCCGACCCGCAACGCCGGCACGTTCTCCGGAGCGGGCGAATCGCTCGACGGGCTGATCGCGGCGACTGTGAAGAAGGACTCCGGACTCGCCGAGCCGATCGCTCAGGCCCTCGGCTACCTCATCGGGAACGGTCAGTACCAGGACTGGCTGTCGGCCTACGGCCTGCAGGACGAGGCCGTGGACGAGGCCCTGGTGAACCCGCCCGGGCTCCCGCTCGACAACAGCTGAGCCGCCCCCGCCTCGGGCGCCCCGATCGACCAGCGGGGCGCCCTCCGCCCGCTTCCCCGAGGACTCCCATGCACCTGTTCGACTCGCTCACGCGCGAACGACTCGACCGCCCGACGAGCCGCAAGTGGAGCCTCCGCCCCGGCACCATCGGAGCCTGGGTCGCCGAGATGGACTTCGGTACGGCGCCGGCCGTTCGGAGGGCACTGCACGACGCCGTGGCCGGCGACGTGCTGGGCTATCTGTCCCCCTCGACTGCGGGCGAGCTGGGCGAGGCCGCCGCGGAGTACCTCGCTGAGCAGTACGCGTGGACGGTCGACCCCGCCCGCGTGCACTCCGTCTCGGATGTCATGGCCGCGCTCGGAGTGGCCGTCACCGAGTTCTCCCGCCCCGGCTCACCGGTGATCGTGCCTACCCCCGCTTACATGCCGTTCCTCACCTACCTGTCGGCCATCGGACGCGAGGTGATCGAGGTCCCGGGAACGATCGTCGACGGCCGCTGGGAGCACGACCTCGACGGGATCGATGCGGCCTTCGCGCAGGGAGCGGGCACCCTGCTGCTCTGCAATCCGCACAACCCGACGGGCTCGGTCCTGCCACGGTCCGAGCTCGAAGGTCTCGCCGCTGTCGTCGAGCGCCACGGCGGGCGGGTCTTCGCCGACGAGATCCACGCGCCGCTGCGGTTCGACGGCGTCCCCCACATCCCTTACGCCTCGGTCTCGGAGGAGGCCGCCCGGCATTCCGTCACCGGAACGAGCGCCTCGAAGGCGTGGAACATCCCCGGCCTGAAGGCCGCGCAGCTGATCACCACGAACGACGCGGACGAGGACGTCTACTCGCGCTTCGGGTTCGCGGTGCAGCACGGCGCTTCGAATCTCGGCGTGATCGCCTCGACGGCCGCCTACCGGGAGGGCGGAGCGTGGCTCGACGAGGTCGTCGACTACCTCGACGGCAACCGGCGACTCATCGCCGACTTCCTCGCCTCCGAGCTGCCCCAGTTCGGGCACCGCACCCCGGAGGCGACGTATCTCGCCTGGTTCGACCTGGGTGCTCTCGGCCTCGCCGATCCCGCGCAGCACCTGCAGCGCGAGGCGGGAGTGACGCTCACCTCCGGACGCCTGTGCGGCGCCGGCTACGCCGACCACGTGCGTCTCGTCTTCGCCATGCCGCGTCCCCTCCTCCTCGAGACGCTCGAAGCCGTGCGGGCCGCCGTGTGAACGGCGGAGCGCCTTCGCGGGGACTCGACGAGGTGGGACGGCGGAGCACCGAGGCGGGCGGCATCGCACGACAGTGGCGAGGAGCCGTCCTTCAGCGCCTCCGCTCCTTCTGCACCCCCGATGAGGCCGGGCCGCCGGCGGTGGACCGGGCGGCCTCGCGTGTCGAGGCTGTGCAGCTCGCCCACGAGATCGAGCACGGACTCTTCCGCCCGGTGCCCGGCCGGGCGCAGGATCCGGAGTGAGACGGGGCGGACCCCCCCCTACGTCCCGAAGAGGTTGGCGCGGGTCCCGCCGGGAGCGAGCTCGTCGCGGAGGATCCCGCGGCGGCGCAGGACGGGGACGAGGTCGTCGAGCATCCGGTGCAGGGTGACCGGGTGCAGGTCCCCGGAGAGGAGGAGCCCGTCGCTGCCGCCGTCGTCGCCGAGCTCCTCGACGAAGTCGGCGAACTCCTCCGCGGTGCCGACGAAGCCGGCGCGCTCGGCGACGCGGCCCTTGCGCGCCTTCCTTGTCAGCAGCTCCCGCAGCGGAGCGTCCTCCGTACCGCCGTAGAGGCCGGCGATGGTGCCGTGCGAGACGTGCTCGCCGAACACCGACCGCGGGACGGGGAGGTCCAGGTCCAGCCCGGTGAGGTCGGTCTCCAGGTCGCTCGACCAGCCGAGCGCGATCCGCCGCAGCGCGTCCTCGTCGGGGTGGCGCGACGCCTCGACGACGCGCGCGGCCTCCTCCGGGCTCGACACGATCTCGGGCTTCACGACGAAGAGCACGCGCAGGTCGTCCGCGGTCCGCCCGTGCTGCTCGGCCGCGGCGAGCACGCGCGCCCGGTAGTCGCGCACCGCCCGGGCCTCCAGCGGCGCGAGGGCGAGCTGCACGTCCGACTGCGTGCCGGCGAAGGCCAGGCCGCGCGGAGACCCGCCGGGGGAGACGACGATCGGGTCGCCGTTCGCGAAGGGGACGGCGTTCAGGGGTCCGTCCACGCGGAAGTGCTCCCCGCGGTGGCGGAACGCGTCGATCCGGGTGCCGTCGGCGTAGCGGCCCGACTCGGGGTCGGCGACCAGCGCGCCCTCGCCCCAGCTGTGCCAGAGCCGGCGGACGACCGCCATCCACTCGTCGGCCCGGTCGTAGGCCGCGTCGTGCGACAGCGGCTCCAGGCCCACGTGGCGGGCGCTGCCGACGTCGGTGACGAGGTTGATCCCGAAGCGGTCGGAGCTGAGGTGCTGCAGCGTCGCCGCCTGCCGGGCGGCGAGGTACGGGGGCGTGATGCCGGCGTTGATCGTCGGCGCCAGCCCGATCCGCTCGGTCGCCGCGAACAGGTACGGCGCCAGGAGGAGCGGATCGTGCTTCGGCCCGCCGTACGCTCCCCGCACCCGCAGGTCGAGCGTCTCCGGGGAGCCGAGCGAGACGGCGTCCTCCATCACGATCAGCTCGAAGCCGGCCTGCTCCAGCTCGCGGGCCGACTGCTGGTAGAGGCCGGGCTTCGTCCAGTCGTGGTTCCACTCCCGGTAGGGGTGCCCCCATCCCTGCGGTCCGAAGCCCCGGGAGAAGAACCAGCCGAAGTGCTGACGGCGCGCCACGCTCACACCTCCGCGAGCGCGGGGAGGGCGCGTGCGCGCACCGCGGCGAGCCCGCGCTCGAGGTCGCGGAGGAGGTCGTCGACGTCCTCGATCCCGATCGACAGCCGGAGGAGCCCGGGGTGGATCCCGGCGGCGGCGCGCTCGGCGGGGGTGCGTCCGGCGTGGGTGGTCGACGCGGGATGCAGCACCAGCGAGCGCACGTCGCCGAGGTGAGTCATGTGGCTGAACAGCTCGACGGCGTCGATGAATGCGGCCGCGCCCGCCTCGCCTCCGGCCACGGTGAAGGAGAAGACGGAGCCCTGCCCGCGGGGGAGCAGGCGCTGCGCGAGGGTGAACGACGGGCTCGACTCCAGGCCGGAGTAGTCGACCGACACGACCTCGGGCCGCCCCTCGAGGAAGCGGGCGACGGCGAGGGCGTTCGACGAGTGGCGCTCGACCCGGAGCGACAGTGTCTCGACGCCCTGCCGCAGCAGGAAGGAGTTCAGCGGTGACGGCGTCGGTCCCAGACGGGAGACCACGATGTCCCGCGTGTACGAGACGAAGGCGCGCCGGCCGTGCTGCTCGGTCCAGCTGCGGCCGCCGAACGACCGCTCCTCCTGGTTGAGGTGCGGGAAGAGCGCGGGGCGCGCCGCCCAGTCGAACGTGCCGGCGTCGACGATCACGCCGCCGAGGGCGGAGCCGTGCCCGGCGAGGAACTTGCTGGTCGAGTGCACGACCACGTCGGCCCCGTGCTCGATCGGGCGGAGGAGGTACGGGGTCGCGAGCGTGTTGTCGACCACGAACGGCAGCCCGTGCCGATGCGCGATCGCGGCCAGCGCCGGGAGGTCCAGCAGATCGTTCTTCGGGTTCGGGATCGGCTCGCCGAAGAGGACCCGGGTGTCGGGCCCGATCCGCCGTTCCCACTCGCCGAGGTCCGACGCGTCGTCGACGAAGTCCACGCCGATCCCGAGCCGACCGAAGTTCTGCACCAGCAGTCCGCGGTTGCCCTCGTACAAGCGGCGCGACGAGAGCACCCGGTCGCCGGCCTGCAGCATCCCCAGGAGAGCGGAGGCGGTCGCCGCCTGGCCGCTCGCCACCAGGATCGCCTCGGCGCCGCCTTCGAGATCGGCGAGCCGACGCTCGACCTCCTCGGTGGTCGGGTTCCCGTTGCGGGTGTAGAGGTAGCCCTCGTCCTCGCCGGCGAACCGCTCGCGGGCGTGCTCGAAGCTGTCGAACACGAAGCCGGCGCTGAGGTGCACGGGCGTGACGCGCGCTCCGTGGGCGCCGTCGGGCGCGGCACCGGCGTGCACCTGGCGCGTGGTGAAGCCGGCCGCCGCGGAGGCACGGTCTTCGGGCGCCGGGGTCGAGGTCGCGGCGCTCGCCGCAGTGGTCGCTGTGGTCGCCGCAGCGGTGGTCGCGGTGGTCGCCGGTGCAGTGATCGTCACGGTTTGCTCCTGTCCAGACGCCCTGAAGGCGGATGCCGGGAGCCTGTCAGGCCGAGGGGAGTGCGCGCCGGATCGTGACGGAGTGTGACTGCGCGGGCGCGCCGTCGCGGGTCGTGGACGTCGACCGCTCGGAGTCCGCGGGTCGTGACTCAGCTGTGCGTCGTGTTCGCCCGGATCTCCTCGACGGACAGCTCCGGCGCACCGCCCGCCGCGGCCGCCGGGTCCATCCAGACGAAGTCCCAGTGGTGGCCGTCGAGGTCGTCGAAGCTCTTCGAGTACATGAACCCGTGGTCCTGCTCGCCGGCCGGAGTCGCGCCCGCGGCGAGGGCCTTCCCGTGGAGGGTGTCGACCTCCTCCCTGCTGTCGGCGCTGAGGGCGAGCTGCACCTCGGTCGAGGTGGTGGCGTCGATGATCGGCTTGCTGGTGAACTCGGCGAAGAACTCCCTCGTGAGCAGCATCGCGGTGATGGTGTCGCTGATCACCACGCTGACGGCGTTCTCGTCGCTGAAGCCCTCGTTGATCGAGTAGCCGAGCGACTCGTAGAAGGCCCTCGCCCGGGCGAGATCGGCGACGGCCAGGTTGACGAAGAGCATGGTGGGCATCGGTGCACCGTTCCTGTCGGGACGCCGGTGGCGCGCCGCCGCCGGTCGTGACTGCATGATGATGACCGGCCGGCGGCGGTGTCAAGGAAGCGCTGCCGAGTAGGCGGTGGATGCCCGGCGCGGGGCGTCCGGAGGAGGACTCGGCGCACGGATGCCGCGGATCTGCTGGACTGGCCTCGAGCACAGCAGCACGAGCAGGAGGGAGCGGACGTGATCCGGATCCTCGTCGCCACCGTCCTCGCGGCCGCCCTCCTCGCGGCCGGCTGGACCGCGATCGGACCCTCGCATCCGGTCTTCGCCGCGGTCGCGCAGATGGTCCTCACCAGCTGGGCGGCACTGACCTTCGGCGGGCGCACGCGTCCGCTCGAGCAGTCCTGGTTCGACGTGGGTCGCCGCGAGCCGGCGCTGCTGCGAGCGCTCGGGGTCGGCGTCTTCGGTCGGCTGCTCGACGTCGTCGGGTGGAACCGCCTCGTCACCCGCGAGCGCGGCTTCGACGGCACGCGCGCGGGGCTGGCCGCTCTCGATCAGCACACCCGCCGCTCCGAGGCGGTGCACGTCGCGTGCACGGCCGTCGGAGTCGCGCTCGCCCTCGCCGCGACAGTCACGGGTGCGACGGGCGGCGCGGCCTGGCTGCTCGGGTCGACGATCGCCGTTCAGCTCTACCCCGCGCTGCTGCAGCGGCTGGTGCGGGCGCGCATCCAGCGCGCGGGGCGGGCGGCGCGCGGTGCGCTTCACGTCGCGGACTCGGGAGACAGCGCCTCCGGCGGCGGACCGACCACGGCTCTGGAAGGGCGGTGATCACGGGGTCACCGACGCGCCGCGATCGTCACCGGGATCGGCCAGGGGATGGCGGCGCGCGAGGACATCGCGAGCCACGTCGGGCGGATCGCGCCGGTCGTGCTCCGCCGCCGTCAGCAGGAGAGCGAGGGCCGTGTCGGCGGGGACCCGCTGCGCTGCGCTGATGAAGCCGACGGCCTGCAGCACGGCGATCGTCCCCGGCGTGAGCGGGGCGCGGGACGCCGCCCAGCGACGGACCTCGGCGTCGTCCGTGTCCCCGGTCAGAGCGTCGGCCAGGGGGCGTGGAGGGAGGGCATGGGCGGGCCGGTCAGTGCCCGAAGCCGTGCTCGAGCTCGACGTCGAAGGTGACGTCGTCCTCGCTCGGCTGCACGGGGAACACTCCCGTGAGCGTCCTGGTGCGTTCGCGGATGCGGGCGACCTCGGCCGTGTTGTCCGGCTCCGGGAGATCGGAGGGAGTGGTCTCGGCGACCAGAGCGGCGCCGGCGTTGAGCAGGAACACCGACTGCACGGTGCCGCCGTCGCCGCCGATGCCGGTGTACTCCACGCGGTCCGCCGTGCTGCTCGCGGCGAGGGCGACGCCGTACTCGATCAGAGCGTCCGCCGCGTCGTCTCCGACCAGCATCGTCTTGTTCGCGAAGAGGAGATGCTTCATGCCCCCAGCGTGCGCAGCGCCGAGGCCGACGGGGGAGAGACTTGACAGCTCCTGGGGCGGTCGACAGACGCGACCGCGCCACCCGGTGACGCCCGGTCGCGCCCGGTCGTCCTCGGCGTCGCCGAGACGGCACCCGTGGCGTCGGCCGTCCTCTGAGCAGGTCCGCGTCACAGGGACGTGGATCGACGGACCCGTGCTGATGTCGGCCGCCGAGACACCCGGCCGAGAGCAGGGCGACGTGACAGGCGGTGTCAGCGGACCATTCGCCGACGCCCGCGCCGCTTCTCCCCTCTGAGGATCAGGGCGGCGAGGAACGCGGCGAGGACTGCGCCGATGGTGTTCATGAACCAGTCGTTCGTGTCGCAGGAGCGGCCGATCGCCGGAACGCCCGCCTGGACCAGCTCGATCAGGGCGGACAGGCCGGAGACGGCGGCGGCGACGAGCAGGGGCCGGCCGACCGCGACCGCGAGCAGCAGGGCCCCGGGGAGCAGGAGCGCGATGTTCGCGAGGGTGTCGATGCCGTCGAACGGCACCGAGAACTGCACGGTGCAGAAGACCCGCGGCGTCCCGTCGGGCGGATACACGGTCAGCGCGATCCCCACGACGAAGGCGAGCGCGGCGAGGACGAGAAGAAACCTTTCCGCGCCGCGCCGGTGCAGCAGCCAGGCGATCGCCGTGACCACCGCGACCGCGATCCAGAAGGCGATCGGGACGAGCGCGGCGTGGTCGACGAGGAACGTGCTGATCACGGTGCTCCGCTTCGAGGTGTCGGGGTGGCGGGAGAGGAAGAGGTCTTCCGTTGACGGACGGCCCGCTCACTCCAGGTCGGCCTGTGCCGACGGCCGGCAGGCCTTCGGCGCGAGTCAGCTCCGGAGGGGAGAGCCTGCTGCGTCGAAGCGGTAGCCGCCGAAGGCGCCGCTGAGCAGCGGGCGCGCCGTCGCGATCGCGGCCTGGACCCGGGGGAGGGCGAGGGAGGCCCGATGCGCCTCGGCGCTCTCCCACAGCTCGACGACGAAGACGGTGTCGGGCTGCTCGTCGTCGACCCCGACCTCGTAGAGTAGGCAGCCGGCGTCGACGAGGTCGTCGTTGTGCTCGGTGAGGACGGCGACGAGCTCGTCGCGTCTGCCGGGGACGGCCCCGAGGGTGCCGACGTTCACGAAGGTCATGCCGCGAGGGTACCGCCGAGGACACCGGCGGCGGGTGGCCGTCTCGCCGGTCGGAGTGCGGTCGGGACGTCACGCTGGACGGAGTCGCCGTGCTCCCGCCTGCGAACCGCAGACCGGTCGCGCTCGGCCCGACGCCACGCCCGCTCGGGAGGATCGCGTCGCGAGAGAGAGGATCCCCGGTGGTCTCCGCGATCCCCGTCGGGTCCCACCGGCCAGGCATGGGCGTGCTCGGACCGACGGAGTGCGCCCGATCAGCCGGCGGGCCTGCTGAACAGATTGACGACGTTCCCGTCCGGGTCGCGGACGAGGGTGGAGCGGTTGCCCCACGACATGGTGCTCGGCGGGAGCACCACGTCCTCGCTCCGGGGTGCGAGCTCGGCGAAGGCGCGGTCGACGTCGGCCACCTCGAACTCGAGCAGGACAGAGCGGTTCGACGCGGGGACGACGGCGCCGTCGAGCATCGCGACCGTCGAGGTGCGGGCGATCGCGAGGGTCGCACCCGCTCCCGTGAACTGCGCGAAGACCGGCGCCGGGCGCTCGGCCGGTCGGCCGACGACCTGCTCGTAGAAGGCGACGAGGCCGTCGAGGTCGTCGGTGACGATGCGGAGGGAGGTGAACGACATGGGGCTCCTTCAGGGCCGGGATGAGGTGATGGCACCAGGCTCGCCGGTCGTCGCGACACCGTCCTGTCGGTGTTTCCGAAGATCGTCCGCGACTCCGCGAGGTCCGCGGCGGCCGTCCCCGGAGCGGGTCAGTCGTCGACGACGGACCGCAGCCGTCCGTACTGGAGCGCGAGGTCCTCGGCTCGCAGGGTGCGCTGCGGAGGCCGCTCGTCGGTCACCTCGACCGACAGCATCCGGTCGCCGCGGAACGCCCGGACCCCCTCCCGCAGCCGGCACCACGCGATCAGGTACCAGTGCTCCTCCTTCCCGATCGAGCCGAGCGGTTCGACGTCGCGGACCGACTCCGCGCCGCTGCTGTCGCGGTAGCGCAGCCGGACGACACGATCCGCTCGGAGGGCCGTCGCGAACTCCGCCGGGACGACCGCCTCCTCCTCGCTCTCGAGGAAGTGCACCCGGGACGCGACCGCGCCGGCGCGGGCGGCCACGTCGTCCGGCAGGACCGCGAGCGTCTTCCGGGCGGCGGTCCTGGCTGCCTGCCGGAACGGACTGCGCTGCAGCGCGCTGAGGCCGATCAGCACGGCGACGGCCTCCTCCACCGTGAATCCGGCCGGCCCGAGGGTCGCGGACGCGTCGATGACATAGCCGCCCGTGCGGCCGGGCTCCGCCCAGATCGGCAGACCCGCCTGCTGCAGCGCGGACAGGTCCCGCTCGATGGTCCGCACCGACACCTCGAACCGCTCGGCGAGACGGCGCGCGCTCCGCGGCCGGGGCGAGACCGCCCGCAGCTCCTCGACGAGCCCGTAGAGACGATCGGTGCGGTTCACCCGACCATCATCCGCCCGGGCGCGCCAGGTCGCGGTCGTCAGCGGACTCACTGTGCGGCGGTGCTTCCGCTCGACGCGCGATCAGGTCAGCGCCGGCGGTTCGCGGGTGGTCTCGGCCACGTCGGTGAGCCGGGCGGCGAGCCTCTACCGTTGCACCCGTGCCCCTCCTTCTCGCCGACCTGCTGTCGTGAGAGCGCTCGTCGCCTGGCTCGAGCACCGCCAGATCCCGCTCTACCTCGCCGCGATCGCCGCCGGCGCCGCTCTCGGACTGCTGCTGCCCGCCGCGCACCACCTCGAGGTCGCGATCGAACCGGTGCTCGCGCTGCTGCTGTTCGCCACGTTCCTCGGTGTCCCGTTCGCCGCGATCGGACGGTCTCTGCGCGACGGCCGCTTCCTCGCCGCGGTCGGGGTGCTGAACTTCGTCGTCGTGCCGCTCGTCGCCTACGGGCTGTCCCGATTCGTCGCCGACACTCCGGTGCTGCTGTTCGGGGTCCTCCTGGTGCTCCTGACGCCGTGCATCGACTACGTGATCGTGTTCGCCGGGCTCGCCGGAGGGGCGTCCGACCGGCTGCTCGCCGCCGCACCGCTGCTGATGCTCGCGCAGATCCTCCCCTCCCCGTGTATCTGGTGCTCTTCATCGGTCCTGCGGGGGTGGCGGTGGTCGACGCCGGTCCGTTCGCGCGGGCGTTCCTGCTGCTGATCGTGGTGCCGCTGTCCGCGGCCGGGCTGGTGCAGGCCCTGGCGCGCCGACACGTGTCCGGCCGGATCGTCGAGTCCACGATGCTCGGGCTCATGGTGCCGCTCATGACGGCCACGCTCTTCGCCGTCGTCGCCTCCCAGTCCGGCGCCGTGGGCGCCTCGGCCGGCCGGCTTCTCGTTCTCGTCCCGCTCTACGCGGGATTCCTCGTGGTCATGACCGCTCTGGGGCTGGGTGCTGGACGCGTCTTCCGACTCGACGTGCCCGCGACGCGCGCCCTCGTGTTCAGCGGCGCGACCCGCAACTCGCTCGTCGTGCTGCCCCTCGCACTCGCGCTCCCGGCACCGCTGTCGCTCGCGCCCGTCGTCGTCGTCACGCAGACCCTCGTGGAACTCGTCGGCATGGTCGTCCTCGTCCGACTGCTCCCTCGGCTCACCCGAGACCGAGCAGCGCGGGCCGGCCCGGTCTGAGGCGGACTCACCAGCGCCCGAGACGACTCGGGCCTGCAGAAGGGTCGCCCGGGGAGTCACCCGGGAGGTGCTCGCCGGTCAGTCCTTCTCCGGTCTGCCCGCAGTCCCCGCGTCAGCGGGCTCATCGGCCGGGGCGACAGGAGCTGCGGACTCGACCGCGGTGGGCTGGACCGCGGCCGATCTCGCCTCCTTGGCGGCGAGGCGCTTCTTCTGGGACTTGCCGGTGCTGAACGGGCTCACCCACAACCAGGAGAAGCGCCGCAGCGACTGGAAGAGGAACAGCGACGCCCAGAGGGAGAACACCGTCAGGGCGAACGGGAAGACCGTCGCCGGGCCGGTCGGGACATTCGTCTCGCCGAGCAGGGGGACGAACGCGACGACGACAGCGATCACGAAGAGGTGCAGGAGATAGATCTGGAAGCTCTGCTGCCCCATGGTGACGAAGATCTTCAGTGCGCGGACCTTGACGAGGTACTGGGAGCCGGCGATGCCCAGGACGATCGCGACCGAACTGGCGATCAGGATGACGCCCGGAATGCGGTTGGCGTCGAAGGCGACGATCACCGCGATGATGCCGATGTAGGACACTGCGAGCGCGAGCGCCTGCCAGACCTTCACGCGGGCGGCGAAGCGGTAGAACGTGCGGGGGATGAACATCGCCACGAGGAAGAAGATGAAGTTCTGGAGCACCCGGTCCCAGCCGATGTTGTCGGTGTCCAGCAGGCCCGTGGTCGTGGACGCGACGGACAGCAGCCCGGCCACAGAGAGCTGGATCCACCGGGGCACCTTGCGGATCGCCCAGGCGAGGATGCTGAAGATCGCGAGAGCCCAGATGAACCAGTAGCTGCTCGACGGCAGGATGGGGAGCACCAGCACGTTGAGCGGGTCCGTCGGTGAGGTGGCCTCCGACCGTGAGAACGGGACGATGAGGTAGAAGACGACCCGGATGAACGACCACAGCAGATAGAGGTACACCAGCGCGAGGACCCGGCGGCGCCACAGCTCGGCGAACGTCCACGTCAGCATCCGGGCGGCCGTGAGGCCCGCGATGAAGAAGAACACGGGCATGGGGAAGTAGAGCAGCACAGTGCGGAGCTTCGGAACGTACCCCTCGAGGCCGAAGAATCCCAGGAACAACGACGAGTGGTAGAGCACGACGAGACTGATCGCGACGCCCTTGGCGAAGTCGATCCACTCCCGCGACTCGGGGCGCTTCACCACGGCGCCGGTCGCACTCGACCCGGTCATCCGCCGCTCCTCGCGTGGGCGCACACGGCGCGATCACTGTTCACCGATTGCTGCGGATCCATTGCGCCCCCAAGATGTCGAATTCGAACCGGATGCGAATGAGCCCCCGGTTCATTTCCCGTACGGGTCCTGAGAGTACGGGAAAGTTTCCGATCACGGACGAGTCGATGGAGTATCGAGGCGGCAAGGGAAGTCCGGACGCCTCGCCGCCGCCTGTCCGCGGAGATCGTCCGTCCGATCCCGGAGTCGCTCGGTGGATCGGGACGGGCGGCGGAGGATCGCAGACGAATGGACCGTCGAGAGACCCGCAGATGGCACTTTCGTCCAGCCCCGGGGGTCGCGGACCCGAAGAACGAGACGAAACCGGCGTGCGGCCAGGACACCTCGACCTCTCCGGCATACTCCATGACGTGAACGACGCCACCACCGCCCCCAGTCTCGACGGCCGCGAGTTCGTGATGACCTCCTCTACCAACAGCGCGGTCGACCCGGAGTCGCCGTCGCGGTTCCACTACTCCGAGCGCGACGGAGTGGTGTGGGGCGACTACGTCGGCGACACCGTGACCTTCGGCCGGTTCGTGGGCACGCGCACGGGTGACGCCCTGCAGGTCTCGTTCGTGCACCAGCTGATCGACGGCGGGACCGTGGTCAGCGGCACCGGCGGCAGCCGCGTCGAGCTCGACGGCGAGGGCCTGCTGCGGCTCGTCGAGGAGTTCGAGATCGACGGCGACGACCACGTCAGCATCTGCGTCGAGGTCTGACGCTCAACGCGCCGCGTCGCGGCCGTTCCCCGCGGTGGTGAACCGCGTCATGCCGAGCCGGTTCGTCGATCCGGAGCGGTCGGGGATGTCGGAGGGCAGCAGGTAGGCCTTGCGCACCACCTCGTCGAGCACGACGACCGAGACCACCGACTTCACCTCGGGCCGGGCCGCGACCACGCCGGTGACGAAGTCGTGCACGCCGCCGATGTCGAGCGAGCGGACCAGGAGCATCGCGTCGTGCTCGCCGGTCGTGATGCAGCAGTACTCGACGTCGGGCATCTGGAGGATGCCCTCGCGGAACCGGTGCCACGACTGCGGATGCACCGTCACGAACACCAGGGCGCAGACGTCGAGCCCCACCTTCCCCGGATCGACCAGGGCCGAGAATCCGGTGATGACGCCGGATGCGGTCAGCTGCTCGACCCGGTTGTAGACGCTCGCCCGCGAGACGTTCACCCGCTCGGCCAAGGCGGACATCGAGATGCGCCCGTTCTCGCGCAGGACGGCGAGGATGCGCAGATTGAGGTCGTCGAGCCCGCCCGCGCTTTGTCCAGCGACCGCACCGGCGGCCGGATCGGTGATCGACATAATCCACTCCTTCGTCGCTGCGGGCGGCAGTTCGTCCACGATAGCGGCCCTCTGGAAACGGAGTGCGTCGCGATGTGCCATCGTTTCGCAACACGTCCAGCCGAACCCTCGCCAGGAGGCCTCCATGGTTGTCCGCTCCACCCGCACCCCGCGCTCCGCCCCGACGCGAGTGGTGATCGCCGCTGCGGCGGTCTCCCTCGCCCTTCTGGTGGCGGGCTGCTCCTCGGGCCGCGTCGACACCGCCGACGGCAGCAGCGCGACGCTCACCATCAACAAGGCGTTCGACCTCAAGACCGCCGACCCGGGCCGCATGTACGAGCCGACCGGCCAGATGGTCGACAAGGCGCTCTACGAGACCCTCCTCACCTTCGAGGGCGGCGACGTCTCGCAGGTCGTCGACGGCCTCGCGAGCCTCGAGCAGTCCGACGACGCGAAGACCTTCACCCTCACCCTGAACGGCGAGCACACCTTCTCGGACGGCACCGCGATGACCGCCGACGACGTGGTGTTCTCGCTGCAGCGCGTGATCGGCCTCAAGGGCAACCCCTCGTTCCTCCTCGACGGCGTCACCGTCACGAAGAAGGACGACACGACGGTGGTGCTGACCACCGAGAACCCCACGCCCGCCCTGCCGGCGATCCTGGCGAACCCGGCGCTCGGCATCCTGAACTCGAAGGTCGTGAAGGAGAACGGCGGCACCACCGACGAGACCGACACCGCCGAGACGTTCCTCAACACCACCTCCGCCGGCTCCGGCCCGTACGTGCTCGACACGCTCGACCTCGCCTCGCAGGTCGTGCTGACCGCGAACGAGAACTACGACGGCGACGCCCCGGGCTACGGCCGCGTCGTCATCCAGAACGTCGAGGGTGCGACCCAGAAGATCAACGTCGAGGGCGGCAGCGCCGATGTGGCGCTGGACCTCTCGGGCACTCAGGCGGAGGCGCTCGGCGACTCGGTCGCGGTGACCAGCGACCCGTCGGCGAACGTGATCTTCCTGCTGCTCAACCAGAACCCGAGCGTCTCGGCGATCACGTCGAACCCCGACTTCGTGAAGGCCGTGAAGGAGGCCGTCGACTACGACGACCTCGTCTCGATCGCCGGCAACGGCACCGCCCAGGCGTCCGGCGTCATCCCGAGCATGCTGCTCGGCGCCCTGCCCGAGAGCGGCGCGCTCACCCAGGACCTCGACGCCGCGAAGGCGGACCTCGCGAAGAGCGGCTACGCCGGCGAGTCCGTGACGCTCAACTTCCCGAGCGACATCAGCCTGAACGGCATCGACTTCCCGACCATCGCGCAGCGCATCCAGTCGCAGCTGAAGGACGCCGGCATCACCGTCGAGCTCGCACCGGCCCCCGTCGCCACCGAGCTCGACGCCTACCGCAACGGCACCGAGACCATGGGCCTCTGGTACTGGGGCCCGGACTACCCGGACCCGAGCGACTACCTCGTCTTCACCCCGGGCGACGTCGTGGGCCTCCGCTCCGGCTGGACCGACGGTGCGGCCCCCGCGATCTCGGCGCTGGCCGACGCCGCGGCCACCGGCGGCAGCGACGACGAGCGCCAGTCGCGCTTCGAGGAGCTGCAGACCGCGCTGAACGCCGACGGCCCCTTCATCCCGCTGCTCCAGCCCGGCAACAACATCGCCGCGGCGAAGGACGTCTCGGGTGTCGTCTACAACGCGGTGTGGACCATCGACATCGCGGCCCTCGCCGCGCAGTAGTCCGTGTCCACCACCACGACGGCCGTCCGGACCCCGCGTCAGCGCGGGGGCCGGGCGGCCCACCCGTTCCTCCGCTACGCGCTCCGCCGCGTGCTCACCTCGCTGCTGCTGGTGGTGGGCGTGACCCTCGTCACCTTCATCCTGACCAACCTCGTGCCGGGCGACCCCGTGGCGGCCGCCCTCGGCCAGCGCGCTGCGGAGGATCCGGAGATCGTCGCGCAGTTCCGCGCCCAGTACGGTCTCGACCAGCCGCTCGTCGTGCAGTACTTCACCTATCTCGGCAACCTGCTGCACGGCGACCTCGGCGTCTCCACCACCACGCACAACCCGGTGGTCGCCGACCTGGCGAAGGCGCTGCCGGCCACCCTCGAGATCGCCTTCGGCGCCATCGTGCTCAGCGTGATCATCGGCGTGCTGTTCGGCACCGTCGCCGCCTACCGGCGCGGCAGGGCCTCCGACCACGTTCTGCGCGTCGTGTCGCTGGCCGGCCTCAGCGTGCCGACCTTCTGGCTCGCGCTGGTCCTCTACTACGTCCTCTACTTCCAGCTCCGGATCGCGCCGGGATCCGGCCGGCTGAGCAGCGACTTCACCACGCCGCCGACGGTGACGGGCCTCTACACGGTCGACGCCCTGCTCGCCGGCCAGCTCGACACCTTCCTCGACGCGGCGTCGCACCTCTTCCTCCCCGTCCTCGTCCTGACGCTCTACACGGTGGGCCTGCTGACCCGGTTCGTGCGCACCGCGGTGCTCGAGATCCTCGACCAGGACTACGTGCGGGCCGCCCGCGCGAAGGGGTTGCCGAACCGCGCGGTCACCTTCTCCTACGTGCTGCGCGGGGCGAGCATCCCGATCCTCACCGTCGTGGGCCTCGCCTTCGGCAGCCTGCTCAGCGGCACCGTGCTCGTCGAGGCGGTCTTCGGCTGGCCCGGGATCGGCTCCTACGCCTACCAGGCCGCGTCGCACCTCGACCTGCGCGGCATCATGGGCGTCGGCCTGCTCATCGGCGTGATGTACCTGCTCGTGAACCTGATCGTCGACCTGCTGTACGGCGTGCTCGACCCGAGAGTGAGGCTGGCCTCGTGACGGATCCGCGAACCACCCGGTCCGACCCGCGCGACGGCGCTCCGGCCGGTCCGCGCGACGGCGTCGGTGCCGGAGTGCTCGACCCGGTCGCCGCCCCCGGCCTCCGCCTGCGCCGCCCCCGCCTGCGCCTGGGTCGCTGGTCGGCGCCGCTCGGACTCCTCGGCGCCGCCGTCGGCGTGCTCTGGATCCTCATCGCCGTGCTCGCCCCCGTCATCGCCCCGCACGATCCGCTCGCGCAGGACCTGCCCCTCCTCCAGGCGCCCGGCGAGGGCACGCTGATGGGGACCGACGCGCTCGGCCGGGACGTGTTCTCGCGGGTGATCTGGGGTGCCCGGGTCACGATCCCGCTCGCCCTGCTGCTCGTCGTGATGTCGGTGCTGATCGGCGCGATCGTCGGATCCGTCGCCGGATTCTTCGGCCGTGCGGTCGACGAGGTCGCGATGCGCATCACCGATCTCGTGATGGCGTTCCCCACGGTCATCCTGGCGATGGTGATCGCGGCCGCGCTCGGAGCGTCGCTCCTGAACGCGGTGCTCGCGGCGCTGATCGTGTCGTGGCCGTCCTACGCCCGGCTGACCCGAGGCCTCGTGCTCGGCCTCCGCTCGTCGAACTACGTCGTGTCCGGCCAGCTGCTCGGCTTCTCGCCGCTGCGCTCGCTCGTCCGCGACATCGCGCCCAACATCGTCGGCCCGGTGCTCGTCCTGGCGAGCCTCGACATCGGCACGGCCATCCTCCTGCTGTCGGGCCTGTCGTTCCTCGGGCTCGGCGCGAAGCCGCCGACCGCCGAGTGGGGCTCGATGGTGTCGGACGCCATCCAGAACTTCGACGCGTGGTGGATCGGCGTCTTCCCGGGCCTGGCCATCCTCACCGTCGTCATCGCGTTCAACTTCGTCGGCGACGCCCTGCGCGACGCCCTGGACCCGCGGTCGCAGACGATCCGCGGAGGAGGCGCCACGCTGTGAGCGACGCACTGACCATCAGCGGGCTGCGCATCCGCACCCGCAGCCACGCCGTCGTGGACGGCATCGATCTGGCGTTGCGCCGCGGCGGCATCCACGGCCTCGCCGGCGAGTCGGGCTCGGGCAAGACGATGACCGCCCTGGCGGTGCTCGGACTGCTGCCCGGATCGATGACGGCCAGCGGGAGCATCCGCCTCGCCGACGACACCGGCGACGGCACGACGGAGCTCGTCGGCGCGTCCCGGCAGGTGCTCGGCGCGGTGCGCGGACGCCGGGTCGCCATGGTCTTCCAGGACCCGTCGACGAGCCTGCACCCGCAGCTCACCGTGGGCCGCCAGCTCACCGACCACCTGCGCCACCACCTCGGTCTCGGCAAGGAGGCCGCGCGGTCCAGGGCCGAGGCCCTGCTCGAGCGGGTGCGGGTCCCGGACGCCCGGGCCTCCCTCGGGCGCTACCCCCACCAGTTCTCCGGCGGTCAGCGGCAGCGCATCGCGATCGCGGTGGCGCTCGCGTGCGAGCCCTCGGTGCTGCTGGCCGACGAGCCGACGACCGCGCTCGACGTGACCGTGCAGGCCGGAGTGCTGCAGCTGCTGCGGGAGCTGGTCGACGACGGCGGGCTGAGCATCCTGCTCGTCACCCACGATCTCGGCGTGATGAGCGCCGTGGCCGACGAGGTGACGGTGATGCGCCAGGGGCTCGTCGTGGAGTCGGCTCCGCGCGAGCGGCTGTTCACCGCGCCCGAGGACGAGTACACGCGGGCGCTGCTCGCGGCTCTGCCCGGCTCGAGCTTCGAGGAGAGCCCGGAGGAGCTGGTCGCCGAGCTCGTCGAGGGGCACGAGAGGGCCGCCGCCGCGGACGATCCGGGCGCAGCCACGGCAGGCGACGTCGAGAGGGGTGCGCGATGAGCGCGGGAGTGGTTCTCGAGGCCGATGGCATCGTGGTCGAGTACGGGCGGCGACCGCCGCTGCGTGCCGTCGACGGGGTCGGCTTCCGGGTGGCGGCCGGCGAGGTCGTGGCGCTGGTCGGAGAGAGCGGCTGCGGCAAGTCGAGCCTCGCGCGCGCCGTGGTCGGCATCGAGAAGCGCCGCGGTGGCGACGTGCGCCTGAACGGCGTCGACGTGCCCGCGCTCGGACTCCGTCGGCGCAGTCCGGCGATGACCGGCGTGCAGATGGTCTTCCAGGACCCGAACTCCTCGCTCAACCCCCGTCGCCGCATCGGCGAGCAGATCGGCGACGGCGTCCGGGCGGCACTCGCCCGGGGCGCCGAGGGCTCGGATCCGGCCGACTGGCTGCGCCGCGTCGGGCTCGATCCGGCGATGGCGAGCCGGTTCCCGCACGAGTTCTCCGGCGGCCAGAAGCAGCGCATCGCCATCGCGCGGGCCCTCGCGGCGAGGCCGCGGATGCTCGTGGCCGACGAGCCGATCTCGGCCCTCGACGCCTCGACCCAGACGAGCGTCGCCGCGCTGATGCGCTCGCTCAGCGTCGAGGCCGGCGCGGGCATGCTGTTCATCTCGCACGACCTCTCGGTGGTCCGGCGCATCGCCGACCGGGTGCTCGTGATGTACCGCGGCCGGGTCGTGGAGTCGGGGGACACCGAGACGGTGTGGCAGAGCCCGCTGCACCCGTACACGCGGGCGCTGCTCGCGGCGATCCCGCTGCCGGACGGGCTGGGGCGGCTGCCGCTGGCCCCGCTCGACGCCGACCGGGCGGCCTGGCTCGAGGAGCTGCCCGACGCGCTGGAGCGGACGGGCGCGTGAGCGCGGTGGAGGAGGCCCGGGCAGAGGAGTCCGCTCTCTGGAGCATGCCGAGGGCCGTGAACCGCAGTCCGCTCCCCGGGGACGGCGCGTTCATGACCGCCGGCTGGGCCGATCCGGAGCCGGTGATCGACCCCGACGAGCCGGTGCTCGCCTACACCGCGGAGCGCCGGTCGCGACTGGCGCAGGCGCTGCCCGCCGAGCTGCTGATCATCCCCTCCGGCCTGCCGCGGGTGCGCTCGAACGACAGCGACCACCGCTTCCGCCCGGGCACCGACCACGTGTGGCTGACGGGCAACGGAGTCGCCGAGAGCGTGCTCGTCGTCGACACGACGGGAGGGGAGGCCGGCTCGATCCTGTACCTGCGTGCTCCCTCCGGCCGCGACGGAGACGAGTTCTGGCAGAACGACGCGCTCGGCGACCTCTGGGTCGGGCCGCGGCCGTCGCTCGCCGAGACGCAGGCGGCGCTGGGCATCGAGACCCGGCCGCTGGCCGACTTCACCCGCGACGTGGAGCGGGCCGCGCGGCGGGCCCGGCGCATCCGCGTCCTGCCCACCCTCGACGAGAGCGTCGACGAGCTGGTGCGGAGCATCTGCGGGCCGGAGCTCGGACCGCACCTCGTGCTCAAGGGGACGCTCGACGAGCTGCGCCTCATCAAGAACGACTGGGAGATCGGACGGCTGCAGCTCGCCGTCGACGGCACGGCGCGGGGCTTCGACGACTGCCTCGAGGCGTGGCAGGTCGCCCGCGCGATGCCGCGCGGCGAGCGCTACCTCGAGGGCACCTTCGCCCGCCGCGCCCTGGTCGAGGGGCAGGGGCCGGCCTACGGATCGGTCGTCGCCTCGGGAGCGCACGCCACGACCCTGCACTACACGCGGAACACCGGGCCCCTCGTCGACGGCGACCTCGTCCTGATGGACATGGGCGTCGAGCTGCCCTCGCTCTACGCCGCCGATATCACCCGCACCTTCCCGGTCAGCGGGGAGTTCACCCCGCTGCAGCGGGACGTGTACTCGATCGTGCTGCGCGCGCAGCAGGCCGGCATCGACTCCCTGCGCGCGGGAGTGCGCTTCCAGGACTACCAGGACGCGTGCGGGCGAGCCCTCACCGAAGGGCTGATCGACCTCGGCCTGATCCGCTGCTCCGTCGACGAGGCCATGGCCCCGTCCGCGTCGTACCACCGCCGGTGGAGCATCTCCCGCGCCGGGCACATGCTGGGGATGGACGTGCACGACTGCAACCACGCTCCGCACGAGACGTACCTCGGCGGAGTGCTCGCGGCCGGCCACACGCTCACCGTGGAGCCGGGCCTCTACTTCCAGCCGGGCGACCTGACGGTCCCCGCCGAGCTGCGGGGCCTGGGCATCCGGATCGAGGACGACCTCGTGGTCACGGAGACGTCGTCGATCCTGCTCTCGGCGGCGATGCCGCGCACGCCCGACGCGGTGGAGGAGTGGATGGCGAGGTTGGCGGGCTGAGATCGGGCCCTCGACGCGATCGGCCGACGCGGCCTACGGGAGCTGCGGGGGCGCGATCAGTTCGAGGAATCCGCCGAGGGCACCTTCGAGGTAGATGATGCGCGTGCCGGCTCGGGCGCCACCGGTCATCCGGTGAGGTGTCCCGACCGGTCTCCAGCCGTGTCCAGCGCAGAGTTCGAGGACACGATCGAGGTCCGAGACCGTGAGCGCGATGTGCACCGTGCCGACCTGCGCGGGCGAGCCGGCGGACTCGAGCTGTCGGGGCGGGTCGTACTGCAGCAGCTCCACCCGGTGGGGGCCGAGGGTCACCGTCGCTGCGCGGATCACGGCTCCACGGACGCCCGTGGTCGCCGCCGTGACGTCGGCGTCGAGCGTGAAGGTGCGCTCGAGCACGAACCCGAGACCGGAGCACCACAGCACCAGCGCGTCGTCGAGGTCGGCCACGGTGAGACCGGAGTGAGCGACGTCGGAGACGAGCGGTGATGCCATGACCTCAGTATCGAGCTCCGACACGCCTGCCTGAGGATGTGCGGCGCTCCTCACCCTCCCTGGGTGAGGCCGGTGATCCGGTTGATGGCGACGGCGACGACGAAGGTGCCGAAGAAGTAGGACAGCAGGGCGTGGGCCAGGGCTACGCGGCGTGAGGGGGTGGAGGACTGGGTGATGCTGCTCGCGCTGTAGGCCATCCCGATCGAGAACGCGGTGTAGGCGAAGTCGCTGTAGGACAGTTCCTCGTCCTGGTCGAAGTCGAAGCGGTGGCGGTCGTCGAGGTAGTACATGCGCGCGTACTTGAAGGCGTAGACGGTGTTGACGAGCGCCCAGGCCGCGACGACCCCGACGACCGCGAGGATCGCGGCCGCGGATCCGACGGGGTCCTTCTGCTGGCTGCGGAGGAGTGCGACGACCACGAGGACGAGGCTGAAGAAGGTGGCGGCGATGATGAGCGAGTCGACCAGCTTCCGGGACCGGTCCTCGTGGCGGGCGAGGTCGCGGGTGCGTTCCGGGCCGGCCGGCCACGCCGTCGACCAGGCCCAGACGAGGAACACCGCCGCGGCGATCGCCCAGCAGAGCAGAGGCGACAGATCGGGGACCGCAGTGGACCCTGAGCGCTCGGGCCGGAGATCCTTCAGACGGGCACGATCGGCCCCAGCACATTGAGCGCGACGACGGCCACCAGCTGGACGACGCCCGCGGTGACCAGTCGACCACCGAGGTGCGACGTGTCAGCGGGCCGCTCGGTCACCGAGCCGATCCGTACTGCTCCCGACGTCGTCCGGCACGTGAGTCAGGATGTCGCCCACCTGGCAGCCGAGGACCTCGCAGATGGCGTCGAGTGCTGAGGCACTCACACCATCCTCCTGCGAAGAGGGGGCGGTGTCAGCCGGAGAGGGCAGTGCCCGAGAGCGGGTGGGTCAGTCGTCGTCGCTGTCGGGCGCGGGTGCCTGATCGGTGCTGGTGCTCGAGGTGGAGTCGGACCAGACGGCTTGTGCGCCGGAGTCGCCGATGCGGATCACGTCGATGGTCGCTCCGACGGAGATGGCGATCGCTGCGACGGCGAGCACGATTCCGACGAGGGGGCGGCGGGTGGTGGCGGCTCGGTCCTCGGTTCGTCGCGTGCGGCGGAACCAGAGCCACTGGACCAGGGCGACGAGGAACAGGCCGGCAGCCCAGGGGAGCAGGTGGTCGCCGAGCTCGGTGTGCTTCTCGAGGATCGCGGACGGCTCCGTCTGTCGTTCGAGCGCTTCTCCGGCCTGCGTGGTGAGCGGGACGGCGATCAGCGCGGCGAGGGCGATGATCGGGGTGAGGATCCCGAACTTGCGGCGGGCGGCCGGCCAGAGGCTGCCGAGGATGAGCATCAGTGCGGCGAGGGGGAGCAGAACCACGACGGCGTGCACGAGGAGCGGGTGGAGGGGGAGGCCGTTGATCTGCCAGTCGTTCATCGGGGGCGCCTTCGGTCGAGAGGGGGGCTGTCCTCGTGACGCTAACGCGCCCCGCCCTGCGCGCTCTGCCGTTGGACGTGTTCGTGTGAGCCCTCGAACGATCACTCGCCCGTCCTCCGAGCCGACTCCCCGCTTCACCGCCGATATGCGAGGAGCCGACCGAGCGGAGTCAGGACGTGTGCCGGCTCGCCGGTGCGATCAGGCGGCGGAGCCGGTCGGTCACGAGAAGGGCACCGGCGGCGTCGATGGTGAGGACGTCGACGTCGAAGCGGTCGGTGACGGTGTCGAGCGTCCCGACGCCGCCGGCGAGGATCGCGGTCGCGAGGACGTCGGCGGTGACGATGTCCTCGGCGATCACGGACACCTGCACGAAGGGGACGTCACCGGGCTCGGCAGGTCGGCGCCAGACGTGCTCTCCGCGTTCAGCCGTCCCGGAGGTGGCGATCGCGCGGCGCCCGTCGCCGAGCGGGACGACGCAGAGCAGTGCCTGCCGGTCGTCGGGATCCACGATCCCGACCCTCCAGCTGCCGAAGGGCGAGGTGAGGACGTCGCCACCGACGTCGAGGAGCCACTCGCCGTCTCCGAGCAGCCGGGCCGCGCGCGCCATGGTGGTCGCCTTGATGGTTCCGGCGAGGTCGATGACCCCGTCGGGCCGGTGCGGGGTGAAGGCGCCGTCCGTCGCCGTTCGCCAGTGCAGCGATTCGGTGTAGGCGGTCCGCATCTGCTCGGACGCGGCCGTCAGCGCGAGCTCGCCGCGGGCGATCCGGGACGCCTCCGACTCCGGCCGGTACAGGCTGAAGCGGGCGTCGGCGTCGGCGAAGACGGCTTCGACGTCGCCGACCGGGGTGTCGTCGGCGGCGCGCAGGCTGACGACGGTGCCCATCGTCGTGAACGTGTGCACGGTCAGAGTCCGGCCTGGTCGATCGCCGACTGCAGGGAGGTGAGGTACCCGTCGCTGGTGTAGGTCGCTCCGCTGACCGCCTGCACGTTCGCGGACTGGGCGGCGAGGACTTCTTGACGCAGGATCGGCGCGGCCCGGTGCGAGATCGACACGGACCGGCCGTCCTTGTCCGTGAGGTGCACGGCCGTGACGTCGGTGATCTGCCCGCCGGCGACGGTGATCGCGACCTGCACAGCGTCGAAGCGAGTCGGAACAGATGAGCCGGTCCACGTGCCGTCGGCCGAGGCGGACGGGCTCGCAGTGGCCGTCGAGCTCGTACCGGCCGACGGGTCGGTGGGCGCGCCGGCGGAGGGCGTCGTCGAGGCGGGGGCGCCGGCCGAGGTCGGCGTGGTCGCCGCGGGGGATGTCGGGTCCGTGGCCGTGGTGGCGCTCGTTCCGGTGGCGAGCGGGGAACCGGTGGCGCCGGCGGATCCCATCTGCCAGCCGCCGACGAGGACGGCGAGGGAGGCGAGGACGCTGGCGACTGCTGCTCGTGTTCTCACCAGTCGAACCTCTCCACGTGGATCTGCCGGTCGGGCAGGCCTGCCGCTCGCGCGTCGCGGACGACGAGGTCGGTCCAGGCGGTGGGACCGCAGACGAACAGGTCGGATTCGAGCAGGCCCGGCAGTGCCGAGGTGATCGTCACACCTCGGGCGACGGACTCGGCGGACATCCACGTCGCCAGCCCTGCGGGCCGCCGGCCGATCATCCCGAACAGCGCGCCGCGGCTGCTGCGGACCAGTGTCCGAGTCTCGTCCCAGAGGTAGGTCTGGGAGTCGTCGGTGGCGCGCAGCAGGACGGTGGCCTCGCCGGGTCGGAGGCCGCCGTGCTCGAGGAGCGCTCGGGCGGGGGTGATGCCGATGCCGGCGGCGATGATCGCGAGCCGCGGGGCGGTGCGGGCGACGTCGGTGAAGATCCCGTAGGGCCCCTCGATCGAGACCGCGGTCCCGGGGCGCAGTCGTGCGAGACGGTCGGTCCCGGCTCCGAGTGCGCGGACGGTGATCCGAGCGCGGGTGTCGGTCGGGACGGCGGAGAAGGAGATCGGGTGCGCATGCCACCAGGTGCCGCGGCTCCAGAACCGCCAGATCGCGTACTGCCCGCCGATCACGCCGAGGCGGGAGAGGTCGCGGCCGGAGAGGTGGAGCGAGAAGACGCCGGGGGCGATCGTCTCGACGGCCTCGACCCGGATCCGGTGCCGCAGCGTCGTGAGGACCGGCACCGCGAACCGGAACCTGGCGATCGCTCCGAACGCCAGGACGTAGAGGGCGAGCCAGTAGACGCGCTGCGGGGTGCTCTCGGCGAGGACCTGGCCGGCGGAGAGCTGGTGGGGGACGGCGACGAGGACCGCCGCGTAGCTGAGGAGGTGGATCGCGTGCCACGCCTCGTACGCGAAGCGGCGGCGCACGGCGACGAGGGAGGTGACGACGACGAGCACCAGCAGGGTGCTGCCGAGCAGCGCCAGGAGCATGTCGGCGCCGGAGTACAGAGCGAGTGTCTCGTTCCACAGCGTCAGCCCGTCGGTGAGGGCGTAGCCGACGGTGAGCAGGGCACCGTGCCCGAGGATCAGAGACAGGGCGGGCTTGCCGAGGCGACGGTGCAGCGCCATCGCGGTGTCCTGGCCGAAGGTGCGATCGATCCAGGGGATCCGGGCGGCGAGGACGAGCATGACCAGGATCAGGTCGGTGCCGACGAGGCCGGCGACGATCCCTGCGGCCGTGAGAGCTCCGGCGATATCGGTGGCCTCCGCGGGCCCGCCGGCTGCGAGGTAGAGCGCGATGGCGAGGGCGACCGAGACCCAGCCGGCGGTGACGAGCGCGTCCGCGGAACGCAGGCGCCGACGCAGGGATCGCTCGCGGTCGGCCTGCGACCGCCGCAGCGTGGTCGGCGCGTGGGGTGCGGGTGCGTTGGTCGGTCGGATCGTGGTGCTCACGGCGGCGCCCTCCGGTCGGTGTCGCATGCGCCGACCTCGGGTTTCCGGGGGCGCGCTCCTACCGTCGCGGGGGAGTCTTGGTGTCGACTATGAGGGATGCGTGCCGATTCCCCGCCGGAGCCCGATTCGTGTTCGAGGTATCACATGTCACCGCTCGGGCAGCACGACCGTCACCCTCACTCCGGCGGGTCGACAGTTCTCGATGGTGACCGATCCGTCCGCGGTGTCAACGAGAGCTGCGACGAGGGCGAGCCCGAGCCCGCTGCCGCCGTCGCGGCTGGTGCGCGCCTCGTCGGGTCGAGAGAAGCGCTCGAACGCGTGCGGCACGAACTCCTCCGGGATGCCGTGCCCAGTGTCCCGGACGCTCAGCTCGAGGGTGGAATCGTGCTGCTCGAGGAGGAGGGTGATGCGTCCGGCAGGAGGTGTTGCGGCGATCGCATTCGCGCCGAGATTGTCGAGGATCCGCGAGAACGCGCTCACCGAGAGCGGGTAGGGCGCGTCGGCGCGCTCGATCGCGGTATCGAGCTCGATGTCGGGGCCGGTGCCGCCGGTGATCGTCCTCAGCCGGTCGACGGAGTCCATCAGCTCGGTCTCCAGCTCGCTCGCCGTCGCGCGCGCGGTGACGGGCGGGGCGGCGTCCAGCTGGGAGAGCTCCAGGAGGTTCGTCGCCAGGCGGGACAGGCGGGCGAGGGACCCCTCGGCGGCGCGGATCTCTTCTTCGAGGGCGTCCGCGTCGCCGAAGTGCCGGTGCGCGAGTTCGAGCTGGGTGATGACGACTGCCAGCGGCGTGCGGATCTCGTGGCTTGCCGCGGACACCATCTGCCGCTCCCGATCGGCGGTGTCCCGCGTCCGAGCGATGAACGCGTTCAACGTCTCCGCCAGATCCGACAGCTCATCAGTCGCCGGGCCTACGGGAAGCTCGCCGCCGTGCCGGTCGCCGAGCGACGCGGCGGTGCGGCGCATCCGCTCGACCGGACGCAGGGCGGCGCCGGTGAGCAGCCATGCGGCGAGGGCGGACAGGATCACGAGGGCCGCGGCGCTGACGAGCAGCGTCCGGTCCAGGGCCGCGACGGTCAGGTCGCTGCCGGCGCCGCTGCGAGCCGCCCACAGCTCCCACGTGCCCGCACTCGTGTCCAGGGTCCGGGAGACGATCGTGAACCGGACGTCCTCGTCGGTCATCACCGTCGAGGTGCCGTCGCTGCCGGTGCTGCGCTCCAGAACCTCGTGGACGTCGTGCGGCATCGTATCGACGGGGACCGCTCCGCCGGGAGCGCGCGCGAAGATCAGGATCCCCTCGGCCGGAGGGTCGGGGGTCTCGGTCGGGTCCGATCCCAGATCGGCGAGATACGGGGCGAGGTCGCCCTCGGCGACGGTCACCTCGGACGCGACGACGATGCTGCGGACCTGCCCGTGCAGCACGAGGGTGATCACGCCGACCCCGATCAGCGCGACGAGGAGGCTGCCGAGGGTGATCCGGGAGCGGATCGACAGGGAGCGCAGCAGCCTCACTCGGCGCGCTCCAGCCGGTATCCGGCGCCGCGGACGGTCGTGATCCGGAGGCCTGTGTCGGCGAGGGCGAGCTTCTTGCGGAGGTAGCTGACGTACTGATCCACGAGGGTCGGCTCGAACGTCTCCGTAGACCCCCACACTTCGGCGAGGATCTCCGTCCGGGTCAGTACCTCATCGAGATGCACGGCGAAGAAGCGCAGCAGCGTGAGCTCCTTGACACTCAGCGCGAAGGGACGCTCTCGGACCGTCGCGCGCACGGACAGGGCATCCAGGCGCAGCGCTCCGATCTGGACCACTGGCTGCGGGCCGCTGGCTCGGCGCCGGATCTGTGCGCGGATCCGGGCGCTCAGCTCGCCGAAGTGGAACGGCTTGGTGACGTAGTCGTCGGCGCCCGAGTCCAGCCCGAAGATCCGGTCCTCGACGGCGTCCCGCGCCGTGATCAGCACGACCGGGACGGTGCTGCCCGACTCCCGCATCCGTCGGCAGACCTCGAACCCGGTCATCCCTGGCAGCATCACGTCGACGACGGCGACATCGACGTCTCCCGCGGTGAAGGCGATCAGCGCGTCGACGCCGTTGTCGACGAGCTGCACGTCGTAGCCGTCCTCCCGCAGTCCCCGCTCGACGAGGGCACCCATCTGCGGGTCGTCCTCGACGACGAGGATCCGGGACATCAGACTGCGCCGGACGTGCCGAGCAGCAGGCCGATCAGGAACGTCGCCGCGAGGGCCAGAGCGCCGCCGACGACGATGCGGATCATCGGGCGCAGAGCCGGGCTGCCGCCGACCCGTGCGCTGATGTATCCGGTCGCGGCGAGGGCGATCAGCACCACGGCGAAGGTCACCGGAACCCTCCAGTCCGGCGGAGGGAGCAGGATCGCCAGCAGCGGCAGCACGGCTCCCAGGAGGAACGCCAGCGCCGAGGCGCCGGCGGCGGCGAGCGGGCTGGCGACCGCTTCCTCGTTCAATCCGAGCTCCGCTTCCAGATGTGCGGTCAGAGCGTCGTTCTCGGTCAGCTCGCGGGCGACCTGATGCGCTGTCTCCGGGGTCAGGCCACGCGCTCGATAGAGCCAGGCGAGTTCTTCGAGCTCCCCGTCGGGATCCTCGGCCAGCTCGACCCGCTCCTTCGCGATCAGTGCGCGCTGGCTGTCGCTCTGGCTGCTCACCGACACGTACTCGCCGAGCGCCATCGAGATCGCACCGCCGACGACCCCTGCGACGCCCGCCGTCAGGATCGGTGCCGTGGCGGTCGTCGCTCCGGCGACACCCACGACGAGAGCGGCGACCGAGACGATGCCGTCGTTCGCGCCGAGCACGCCCGCTCGCAACCAGTTCAGCCGCCCTGAAATCGCGCTGTCGTGCGGTTCCGCGCGGGGCGAGGAGGGCTGAGGCGTGAATGGGGTCGACATGAGGGCCATGCAAGCACCCACCCCTCGGTAGCGCTAGCCAGGCGAGCCTGCCCGATCCCGTCAGTGCTGCACCGGCTGGGAAGAGACGAAGGGGAGAGGCAGAGCCCAGCGCCGGCCGGGAGTTAACCCATGCAGTCAGGGTGACACGGACCCCCGTCATTCGCACTCGGACAGAGTCATCGATGGTGCAGAGCCCCAGTCGAAGCGGCGATCTGCACACCTCGGTGGGCGAGGAGATGCGGACGGTGCCGGCGGGCTGACCGCTGTCAGCCGGTCTGCTGCGGGTCGTCAGGAAGCCCGACGGCTCCTAGGCTGACCCGATGAGTTCCCCGGCACCGACCCGCCCATTCGTGGGTGTAGCGCGCATCGCCGTCGGTGCAGCCGCCGTCGCGGTGATCCTCCACACCTATGCGCTGAGCATTGCGGTCGGCGACCCGAATCCGTTCGACTACTTCGGCTACTTCACGAACCAGACCAGCCTGCTCGCGAGCGCGGTGCTGATCGTCGCCGGATCGGTCGCGCTCGCCCGCCGTCCGACGCCCGTGTGGCTGAGCTACGTCCGCGGCGCGGCGACGGCCTACTCGATCGTCGTCGCCGTGATCTACAACACCCTCGTTCCCGGTACCGGGACGGCCCCGCCCTGGGTCAGCGCCGTCCTGCACGTGGTGCTCCCCGCGCTCGTCCTCCTCGACTTCATCGTCGTCAACGACCGCGGGCCGCTCTCCTGGCGCCGGCTGTGGGTCGTCCTGCCCTACCCGATCGTCTGGGTCGTCGTCGTGCTCGTCCGCGGGGCGACCGACGGGTGGGTGCCGTACGGCTTCCTGCTCCCCGAGAACGGCGTGCCGTCGCTCGTCCTGCACGTCGCCGGGCTGACCTGCGCGGTGATCCTCGCGGGCGCGCTCGTCTGGGCGCTGAGCCGACGCCGCAGATCGGCTGGTTGACGTCCGGTCCTCCGTCGCCGTGGACCATGAGGCGTGCTGATTCCCGACGTCGGGCGCGTCACCTCTCGTGCGTCGCGGCTCGGCCGCGGCGGGCTCTGATCACGCGCGACACGAGATCGATGACCAGCAACCCCGACATCAGTTCAGTCTCGCGAACCCGAGCGCCTTGTGCGCGTCCCTTATGGGGATCGTCGAGCGATCACCTAAACGCCGATTCGTGGACCGACGCACGCCGCATCGCGACGGCGGGACGATAGAACCCCTGGGAGCCGCCGTCTCTCACCATTCGTCGCCCAGCTTGCGGAGCCGGTTGTCCTCCGGCAGGGTCTGGCGCGAGAAGTCGTGCAGAACGTCGGACGACGCCGTTTCCTGTCCGTCGCGTTCAGCTCGTCGGATGGCCGCGAGGACGACGCATGTCACAGCCACGATCAACGCCGCAGCAGTCGTCAACGTCATCCATGTCGGCTGAACGGTCGAACCGTCCGAGCACAGCGGGTTCCAGAGGAACCCCTCTCCGGTCAGGCTGCCTCCGCCGCGGGTCCGGCACGTCTCGCTCGGGTCCCACATGTAGATGGAGGCAACCGCTCCCATGACGGCTGCGAGACCGCCGAAGACCAAGGCGAGAACGACGGGCGTCGCTGCACTCGGTCGCGGGGGCTCTCCAACGGTCATCGGGACATCATGCACTGCACTTCACGGGATCGATCAAGAACCGGAACAACAGAGGCGGCTGCGAGCGCCCCGCAGGGAGGTCATCGCGCAGCGACACTTCACCGACACGCAGAATCTCGTCCGAAGGGAAGCGGAACGGGTTGAGGGAGAGCAGGTCATCCGCCGTCATCCCCGCTCCTCCCTTTCTCGTGAGGTTGGGGCGACCGGATGGAGTGGCCGCAGTTCCCTCAGGGGCCACAGCGCATTGCTCGTGGCCGGGCTCGTGGATGAGCCCAGAGAGCGCGGACGCCCTTTCGTCGTCGCGGGAGCGACGATCGCGGCTGCAGCCGTTCTCTGCGCTCCCGTGTACGACGCCGGTCTAGCCGTCCTCCGGACCGAGGGGGACGTGCCGACAGCTGCTCTCGGTGCGCCCGCCCGACGCGATGATCCCGAACAGCTGTCGAGCCAGCTCGGAACGACGCCGCAAGCGCGCATCAGCTACGGGCAGCGGTATGTCTTCGCGAAGTCGGTTGCCGTGAACTGCCTTCCCTCGGTCATGGAGTTCAGTGACGGGCAGATGTCGTTGTTGTGCGCCGCCGCTACGAAGGGGGTCGCTGCTTGTGGGACGCAGCCGTAGTCCTGGTCGGGCTGGTCGAGGATGCGCAGCTGACCCGTCTCCCCGGCGGCGAGGTGAAGATCGGACCAGGAGCAGGACCAGGTGAGTGAGGCTCCGGTGTCGTTGGTGATGCTGACGTAGTGGGAAGGGCCATGCACTCCGAACAGCAGATCACCTACCCACAGAACCCGCGGCCGCCACGACGGCTAGAGCGCCCAGCGCGATCGACAGTCTCACCGACCGTCGTTGGCGGGGTGGCGTCTGCCGGTCCGGCGAGAGCCCGCTCGGATCCCAACTGTCCAGACCTTCAACCACGGCGTCTCCCCTCAATGGGCGAGAAACGGCCTCGACCGCTGCCCAGCTCGAGTCCGCCCACGGGAGAAGAGTAGGCGTGATGCGGCTCTCACCACGAGGAGCAACCGGCTCGCGACCGAGAGCGTCCGCAAGGCGATCGGTCACAGACGCATTGCGAGACCGGCGATGTTCGTTCGTGAAGTTTGAGACGAAACCGTGCTCTGAGGGCATTCACTACTGAGGGGGTGATGTCGGATGGTCGGTGCTGCTGAGGTGACGCTGGTAAATCGTCTTCGCGGCGGTGACCCTTCGGCGCTGGATGCTCTCTTCCGGATGCACGGCCGCGCGGTCTACCGGGCCGCGGGAAGCTTCCTCGCGGACGCCGGTCATGCCGAGGACGTCGTGCAGGAGAGCTTCTTCCTGCTCTGGCAGCGCCGCTCGGGCGTGCGCATCGTGGGGGAGTCGGTGCTGCCCTGGCTGCTGGTCACGGTACGCAACCTCAGCTTCTCGACCAATCGCCGCGAGCAGCGCCGACGCCACCTGCCCCTCTCCGACGACACCGCCTCTCGCGGCGTCGACGCGGAGGCGAGCGAGCGGCTGCTGGACGTGCGACGTCTGGTCGAGCAGATGAGCGCGACGGACCGCGCGATCTGGACGGCGTGCATCGAAGACGACCTCAGCTACAGCGATGCCGCGGGCTCCCTCGGCCTGTCCCGCGGGACGGTCCGCAACCGCCTCTCGCGGGCACGGGCATCGGTGACGAGAGCCCTGACGGAACGGACAGAGGACCATGGACAGTCGTGACCTGAGCGATGAGCAGCTCGAGCGCATCAGCGCACGCCTCGCGCACCGCATCCGCCGCCGCCGACGTCTTCGCCAGGCCGCGGCGGTGACGCTCGCCGGCATCGCCGGCGCCGTCCTCAGCGCGGCAGTCCTCACGGCGGTGACGACCGAGCGCGGCACTCCGGTCGCAGCGCCCGTCACCTGCTGGGAAGCGGACGGGCAGGGCGTTGCCCTGTCGGGCGAGATCCAGACACCCGCAGAACACTCCACTGCGTCGCTCGCCGCGGCGTGCGCTGCGCTCGCGGGTACCAACGGAGACGGAACGGACGCCGCCTTGTTCTCCCTCGCAGGAACCCAGGTGTGCCAGGAGGGCGGCCGAATCGACATCTTCACGGACCTGACCACCACAGTCGACTGCACCAACCCGCCCACGACCCGGACCGGAGTCGACCAGTGACCTTCAGACGCACGAGAACCCTCGCCCTCAGTACCCTCTGCCTCTCCGCGGCGCTCCTCGCCAGTGGATGCGCGACGAGCGCCAGCAGCCCCGGGTCGCCGTCGACGGCGCAGGTGCCGGGTGAACTGCTCAGCGCCGAAGACGCGACCAAGCCCGTCTACGAGACCACCGCTGTCATCGGCGATCAAGGATCAGGCGGATGGCTGCTCGATCACCCCGTCAGTCTTCGCATCATCGGCATCGACGGCCGGTCGAAGCTCAGCGTCGACGGTCCCTGCAACACGCTCACCTACGACCTCCAGTCCGCCGGCCTGCAGACCTCCGTATGGGTCGTCACCGGAGGCCCCGCGACGACGTACGTCGGCTGCCTCGACGCCGCCGGCGAACGAGAGCAGTGGCTCATGGACGTGCTGGGCGCCGAGGACGTCAGCCTCACCCAGACCTCCACGACGATGCGCATCCGCTCCGGCCCCGTCACCATCGACGCCAACGCCAGCATGACCCCCATCTCCACCGAGACGCCTGCCCAACCAACGGAGACGACGGAGGCCCTGACACCCACCGTCCCGACACAGGGCCCGCCGGGCACCCCCATCGCCGCCGCCGCCTCTGAGGGGCCGATCATCGACGTCCAGCAGCTGACGAACCCGGCGCTCGACCTGGCCAACGGCACCGGAAGACTCCTCTCGACGCTCAGTGCGGAGGAGAAGAAGCAGTACCCGATCTACGCGGTCGGAACCACGTACGAGGAGCTCGCCGCGTATGACCCCGCTCTCGCGGACCACTACTGGGTCGCACAGGACGAGCCGGTCTGGGCGCTGACCGTGCACGCGCCCGCGGAGAGAACAGACGTGCCCTATGGCTTCGACCTCCATCGGGTGGACGTCTTCACCGCCGTCTACGACGGGATCAGCGGAGAGCTCCTGACGTCACAGGGCGATGTCGACCTCGCGTCTCTCGGTGCGCCCGGCGAGCTGATCACCGCCGGATAGATCCTTAGTTACCGTCCGTATGGGAATCCCCAAACGGGACGCCAGAGGCGATGCGGATGAGGCGAAGCGCGCGATTGCTTGGTGGCGCGCTCGCTACGCTCACGTGATGGTCGGCCTCCCGCAGTGGCGCCGGCGAGCTGACGCTCGCCGTTCGCGCCGCGCCCGGTTCCGGGTTCTGCTCGCTGAGGTTTGTGGTGAGTGCTCGCACCCCTGGGTGGAGCACCTCGCGGACGCCGGCCTGGTCGGCAGCCCCGTGTGCTCGGAGTGCGTCTACGAGCTCGAGCATGGGTTCAATAGCGGACCGATTTGTCACCGACCGGTTCCGATCGATGTGTTGAGTCGCGCTGATGCCGCTGCGGCGGCGGCAGGGCAGGGCGGCAGTGATCAATTGGTCGGAGGAGGCCGGATTCGGGTCGCAAAAGAAGACCGTGACGCCTCATGTCAGCGTCCGGCGAGAGTGGTCAGCAGGTCCTGGATGCTCGTCTTCTCGACAACCGGGTCGGGGCTGCCGGCGCGGACGGAGGAGAGAACGGGGTCGATCTGCTGGTCGACGTAGGTCCACGTCTGGCAGTTCGCGGCGCTCAGTGCGGGCTCCGCGTCGTCCCAGGCGGTCTCAAGGTCGGTGGCGCGGGCTTTCGCGCCGGCCTGATCGCCGCTGGTGACGAGGGCGAGGGTGTCGGCGGTGATCGTCTGGAAGTTCTGCACGTCGGCGGAGGGGAAGTCGGTCTGAACGGATGCCTTCGCGTCAGCTGCGGACAGCGTTCCCGACGCATCGCAGGCCGGGGCTGCGCCTTCCGGTGCCGGACTGGTGTGCGGCTGGCTGTTGGTGAAGGCGAGCAGCCCGACGACGGCGACGGCGAGGACCGCGAAGGCGACGAGTGAACGGCGTTCGCGGGCGACTGGCGTGGTGTAGTGCTCGGATGCGCCCTTGTCGACATCGGCCTTGCTGAGGGAGAGGTAGACGACGGTGGCGAGGATCGCGAGCAGGAAGATGATGCTGGTGACGAAGGTGCCGAGCCCGAGGCCCTGCTCGTCGGGGGACAGGCCGAGCCAGTCACCGATATTGGCGCCGAGGGGGCGGGTGAGGATGTAGGCGATCCAGAACGCGAGGACCGGGTTCGCGCCGTAGCGCCAGAGGCCGGTGACGATCGCGAGCAGCGTGAGGGGCAGGAGGATCGAGACGCCAGGGCCCCAGCCGGTGAGCTCGAGAGTCCAGTCGCCGAGGGCGGTGCCGAGCGCGAAGGTGACGAGGACGGTGAGCCAGTAGAACGCCTCGCGCGGGGCGGTGTCGATGCTGTGGATGGAGAGGGTGCGCTCCTTCGAGTACCAGACGCTGAACACGATCGCGAGCAGCACGGAGAAGACGAGGGAGCTGGCCCAGAGGGGGACGCCGAGCTGGTCGGTGAGGATGTCGGTGAGCAGGGTGCCGGTGACGCTCATGACGACGACGGTCAGCCAGTACGCGGCGGGCAGGTAGCGGCGCAGCCGCATCTGGATCGCGAGCACGACTGCGGTGACGATGATGAAGATCACGGCGGTCGCGATGAGGCCGACGCCGAGGACCATGTTGATCCAGTCGGCGAAGCTCTCGCCGACGGTGGTGCAGAGGATCTTGATGATCCAGAACCAGATGGTGACCTCGGGGACCTTGCTGAGCAGCCGCCGGCCGCGGGACGGTGCTGCCGTCGTTGAGATGTCCATGCCCGCAGAGTCTCAGTCGGGAAGTGGGCGGCGGCTCGGGATGCGCCGTGCTGCGTTGTGTTTGCTCACAACGACCCGAAGTACCCGAACGCGATCAGGTCGGTACCGAGCTGAGGGGGTCGAGGCTCTGTGCTTTCACAACGGATGCAGGGGAATCCGCCGCCGCCACAGACGGCTCGTTCATAGCGTGGACTTCTGCGGCGTGCTTCGCGTCGAGAGACGAGGACGACACTGATGCCGAACCGGGAACCCCTACCGGACGGTGCGATCGCGTATCGGGCGGCGCGACGATGGCCGCTGATCTCGGCGGGCCTCGCGGTGCTGCTCACCATCCTCCTGGCCGCGCTGATCTTCTACCGCGAGCACGACAAGCCGTTCGGGTTCGACACCGCCTGGATGAACGAGATCATCGAGCACCGGTCCACGTTCTGGCTGGTCCCGTCGCTGGTGATGAACAGCCTCGGCGGCGGGATCCTCGGGACGATCGTGATTCCTCTGGTCGTCTTCGCGGCGCTGCTGCTCTGGCGCGGTCGCTGGGCTGCGACGTACTTCGCGATCGCCGCGCCGCTCAGCGGGCTGCTGGTGCAGATCCTCAAGAACGCGGTCGGGCGTCCACGGCCGCTGGAGATCCTCGTGAACGCCGACTTCGGCTCCTTCCCCTCCGGACACAGCGCGAACGCGGCCACGACCGCGGTGGTCCTCGCGATCGTCTTCCCCCTGTGGTGGGTCCGGATCGCCGGTGCCCTCTACACGGTGGCGATGATGCTCAGCCGCACCTACCTCGGTGCGCACTGGATCTCCGACACCGTCGGTGGGCTGCTCCTGGGCGCCGGGGTGGCGTTGATCGTCTGGGCGCCGCTCGCGGTCAGGCTGCACACCGAACGTGCTGCATCACCGTCGTTCCGTTGGCGGCGCTTCTCCGGGCACCGTCCGACCAGATGACGGCGGAAGGCAGCGGGCAGCGCTGCCGGTGAGCGGGTCGCTGTGCGCTTGTTCAACGGACCCGGCGAAGCCCCCAGCCCCGGGTGCCGCAGACTGCCCGACCATGGCGGCATGACGCATCTCACCGATCAGCGCCGCCCTCCGCTCCCTCGGATCCGCTCCCGCCTCCTCGCCGGCCGCTACGCCGCCTCGACGGTGCCCGAGGCGACGGCGCTGTTCTGGGTCCTCAAGGTGCTGACGACGGGGATGGGCGAGACGGCGTCGGACTTCCTCGCGACCGCGTTCGACCCGGTGATCGTGGTCGGCGCGACAGGGCTCGCGTTCCTCGCGGCCCTCGCGCTGCAGTTCGCGGCCCGCCGGTACATCCCGTGGGTGTACTGGACGGCGGTGCTGATGGTGAGCGTCTTCGGCACGATGGCCGCCGACGTGCTGCACGTGGTCGCCGGAGTCCCGTACCTCGTCTCGACTCTCGGGTTCGCGGTGGCGCTCGCCGCGGTCTTCGCCCTGTGGTGGCGGGCGGAGCGGACGCTGTCGATCCACTCGATTACGACGCCGCGCCGCGCCGCGTTCTACTGGCTCGCCGTCTCCGGGACCTTCGCGCTCGGCACGGCCGCGGGCGATCTGACCGCGTCGACGCTCGGGTTCGGCTACCTGCCGTCCGCGGTCCTGTTCGCGGCGGTCATCGCGGTGCCGGCGCTCGCGCACCGGTTCACGGGGCGGAACGCGGTCCTCGCGTTCTGGGCCGCCTACGTCGTCACGCGACCGCTCGGCGCCTCGGTCTGCGACTGGCTCGCGGATCCGGTCGACCGGAAGGGCCTGGGCCTGGGCACCGGCCCGGTCACGCTCGCGGCCCTCGCGGTGTTCATGCTGCTGGTAGCGGTGATCGCGCTCCGCCGACCGCGCCCGACCCGTTGAGCGCGGCGCTCAGGCGTCGCGGCCAGCGCGGTTCCTCTGCCGCCAGTAGGTGAGGGCGATGCCGGCGAGGCTGATCACGACGATGCCGACGAGGACGATGTCGATGTACTTCCCGACGAAGTCCGCGACGCCGGGGATCTGCCCGAGGAAGAAGCCGAGGAGGATCACGCCGGTGGACCAGACGGCGGCGCCGAGGGCGTTGAAGCCGACGAAGTGGGCGTAGTGCATCTTCCCGACTCCGGCGGCGACGGGGGCGAAGGTGCGGACGACCGGGACGAAGCGGGCGATGGTGACCGCCCAGCCGCCGAACCGGTCGAAGAACGACTGGGTGCGGGCGACGCTCGAGCGGCTGAAGAGCCCGCTGTCCTTGCGCTCGAAGATCCGCGGCCCGCTCGCGCGGCCGATGACGAACCCGAGCTGGTCGCCGAGGAACGCGGCGGCGGCGACCATCAGGATCACCAGCGGCACCGGCAGGGAGATCACGCCGGTCGCGACGAAGACACCGGTGAAGAAGAGGAGGGTGTCACCGGGGAGGAAGAACCCGATCAGCAGGCCCGTCTCGACGAACGCGATCAGGCAGACCAGGGCGATCGCCCAGGGGCCGGCGCCGTCGAGGAGGGATTGGGGGTCGATCATCGGTTCTCCTTGCGAGAGGTCGGGTCGGGCTGCGTCGCGGGGATGCGGACGTCGACACCGAGGCCGTGGGGGGCGAGGTTGCGGAGTCGGAGCTCGCCGCCGGCGGCCCGGCTGAGCCCGGCGACGATGGCGAGGCCGAGGCCGGCGCCGCCCTCCCGGGAGCGGGCGGCGTCCGGGCGGGTGAAGCGGTCGGTCGCGACGGCGAGGAACGCGTCGGGGACGCCCGGGCCGTCGTCGTCGACGGAGAGGACGATCTCGTCGGCGCGCTCGACGAGGGTCGCGCTGACGCTGCCGCCGTCGGGCGTCGCAGTGACGGCGTTCGCGAGCAGGTTGTCCAGGATCCGGCCGAAATCGGTCGGGGAGATCGGGTACCGGGCGGCGACGATCGAGGCGGGGGCGACGAAGTCGATCGCGAGGTCCCGCTCGCGGGCGAGCATCCGGGCGCGGTCGACGCTGTCGGCTACCTCCTCCCGCAGGGCCGCCGAGGAGGCGTCGCCGGTAGCGATGCCCGCGTCGATCCTCGACAGGATCAGCAGCCCGTCCGTCAGGGACTGCAGGCGGTCGATCGAGCGGCGCGCGTCGACGACATCGGCGTAGAGAGCCGCCGGATCGTCACGGACCCGCTCAGCGAGCTCGAGCCGGGTGCGCAGCGCGGCGAGCGGGGTGCGCAGCTCGTGGCTCGCGTCGGCGACGAGCCGCCGCTCCCGGTCCGCCGACTCCCGCAGGTCCGCGATCAGCGCGTTCAGGGTCGAGGCGAGGTCGGAGAGCTCGTCGCGGGCGGGCCCGACCGGGAGCAGCTCGGTGGAGCGTCCCTGGCGCAGCCGGTCGGCGATCGCGCGCATCCTGCCGACGGGGCGCAGCGCGAGGCCGACCAGGACCCAGGACGTCACAGCGAACGCGACGAACAGGATCGCGAGGGCGATCAGGAGCGTCGTGCTGACGCCGCCGACGACGGCCTCGGCGGTGTCGCGGCTCTCCTCGATCAGCGCCTGCGACGCTCCCGAGCGGACCAGCTCGATCGTGGAGGCATCGAGGATGTGATCGAGCTGCTCGCGCACGACGACCGCGACGATCCCGAAGAACAGCATCGCGACCAGCAGGCTCGACACCGTGATCCGCACCCGGATCGACAGGGACCGCCAGCTCACGGCTTCCCCCCGAGCCGGTAGCCCGCACCCCGACGGGTGAGGATCTCGACCGACGCGCCGCCCGCGGCCAGCTTGCGGCGGAGGTAGCTGACGTACTGCTCCGCGATGTTGTGGTCCACGAAGTCCGCCGACCCCCACACCTCGAGCAGGATCTCCTCCCGCGGCACGAAGTCCCCGGCACGCGCCGCGAGCGCGCGGAGGACTCCGAACTCTTTTGGACTCAGCGGCAGGACGGCGCCGTCGATCGTCGCGGAGTGGGCGTACGGGTCTATGCGCAGGTTCCCGATCATGACCGGCGCGCGATTCGTGAGGTGCTCTCTGCGAATCATGGCTCGTAGGCGAGCGGAGAGCTCCTCGAAGTGGAACGGCTTGGCGAGGTAGTCGTCGGCGCCTGCGTCGAGGCCGAACACGCGGTCCTGCAGGGCGTCGCGGGCGGTGAGCATGATCACCGGGAGCGTGGCGCCGGTCGCGCGCAGGTGCCGGCAGATTTCGAAGCCGCTCATTCCGGGGAGCATCACGTCGAGAACCGCGGCGGCGTAGTCCGCGTCGCGCGCCGCGTTCAGCGCGTCGACCCCGTTCGAGAACAGGGCGACGTCGTAGCCGTCGCCGGTAAGACCCCGCTTGATGAGCTCGCCCATCTCGACGTCGTCTTCGACGACCATCACCGCGTCACGCATCCCGGCCTCCTACGGTCATGCTCGCACCCGTGGCGCGGCGGAACCGGCCTGCTCCGCGGAGATATGCGGCTTCTCAGCGGTACACGCTGCATACAGAGACAGCGCACGTGCACCCCGATCGAGCAGCACGTTCCTGGTGCGCAGACGATCTCGGATGCGGGCACTGACATGGACGCCTACCTCCGGTCGACGCGGTGCTGCGCGCTGCGCGCATTTTGCCTGGAAGCCTTCGGCAGCGTACGGGCCTCCGGCGTCCGCGCAAGCCGCTGCGCGGCCGGCTCCTCCGAGGTTGTCGACACGCGGTCGCTGCGCTCCCTCACATCGCGCCGACAACCTCTCCTCCACCGCCCTCCGGGTTGCGCTCCCACCTTCGACCCTGCTCGGCACTACGTGCCTTCCAGGCAAAAAACGCTGGGAGAGAAGGAAGAACGACCGAGCCAGACCACCCCCGCTGGCTTGACAAACCTGATTGAGAATCTTCACCTCTCCGCGGTTTCAACCTATTTCGCTCCACCGGCTCCGTGCCACCGATCCCGAACGCGGTCGCTGCGCTCCCTCACATCGCTCGCTATCGGCGTCACTGCGCCGCCTCCACTCAAACGGTTTTCCCCGCCGGAGAGGCAAAGAAAAACGATCAGCCAGAGGGAGCACCCACACCATGCAGACCACCACCGACTTGCAGACCACCACGAAGACCTACCTCACGCTCGGAGGCACCCGCGCGGTCGACGTCCGCGTCGTGGGCACCGACCCCACGACGACGCCCTCGGTACACGTCACCCGCCGCAAGTCCGGGGTCTGGGAGGCGTGGCACTCCGACCAGCTGCACGGCATCACCAGCGGCTCGTTCCGCCACTGCGTCGCCCACGCCCGCCGCGCAGCGATCCGCCGCGTCGCCCCGTTCCTGAGCCGCTGAGAGGACCACACCATGACCCGCATCGACACCGGCCGCGCGAGCGCCGACCAGCTCGCCCTCATCCTCGCGACCAGCCGCGACGAGGACCCGGAGAACGCCGCCGCGACCGACGTGGAGATTCTCACGCACACCCGCAACACGCTCGGACTGCCGGGGGAGTGTGGACCCGGCGGGATGCCTGTCTAACGACCGGCGCTTACGGCGCCCGAGCGGCGGCCGGAGCGGTCACCGAGCGGAGCTGGGACCGGGCCGCGCGTTTTTGTGCGGCCGATGCCGCGCAGTCTCATGGTGGCCGAACGCGACGTGGCGATCCGAGCCATAATCCCGGGTGTATTCGAGCAGCTACGCGGCAGCGCTGTCGCGATCAATGAGCCGGTCGTCCTCTTCCACGACCTCACTCAGCAGCCGAAATACGGACTGTCCACTCTCCGCGGAGCACCCTGGCAACCGCCGGCTGGGAGCCGTCTCAGTCGCACCAGACTGGTCGAACCGCTTCGGCTCATCGATCGCCCCTATCGCGAGCGAGGTTTGCATCCCGCCAACGTGTTCATCGTCATCGACGTGCGCTCGCAGCGCGCCTGGTTCGGCCAGTCGTTGAGGGCGGTGCGAGCGCACACGTCGGGACCATTCCTCGACCCGGGAACGGGCGTCGAGATTCCGCCGACACCCCTCGACAGTCCGCCGGTGCGCCTCTCTCTTCGAGCGCAGGTCTTTGCGCCCGCCGACATTCCGTACCTGGCGCGCAGCGTGGGTGCGCCGAGGGACAATCCCGAAGAGTCGTTCCTGCTCCAGGAGGAGCTGTTGCAGCTCGCCGTGGACAGTCTCGACGGGAACGAGCACCTTGACCCGTACCCGGTGCACATCAACGGCCTCTGGATCTTCGCTAGACCAGTGATCATGCACCGACCAGACGGGACCGAGAGGCACATTCGCGCTGTCTGGTCCCGACAGGGCGAAGTCGTCTGGCGGATGCGCACGTTCGTCGCAGGCCGTGGCCGTGACCCGAAGGAGGTCGGAGAGCGGCTAGCCGGCCGACTGCCGTTCGTGCCGGTGTGGGACGAGACTCGGCCTGAGCAGAAGATGCTCGCGGCCGTGTGGGCGCTCATGGCGCAGGGCGACGTCACCGAGTCGGACCGGCGGGCCGGCGCCCAGGGAGGCTCGGATGGTGGAGCGCCGGGTGACCTGGTGGTCGTTCGCGTGAAAGCGGGAACCGACCATGCACAGGTCTACCGTCACGACGACCCGAGCAATCTCGAGGACCGGGATCCGTGGAGCGTGCGCGGCCACTGGCGAGACCAGCCCTACCCTTCGCTCGGTCGAGACGAGAACGGGAAGACGCTCACGAGAATGATCTGGATCGCGTCATACGTGAAGGGCAACCCCGCGGGTGACCTGCCTCTCGACAAGGTCATCACCGTTCGCCCGTAGTACGGACGAAGCGCGCTTACGCGGAGTTGTCGGCTCCCCTCGCGCGCGGAGGGACGCGAAGGCTCAGCGTTGAGGTGCTGACCCGCGCAGCGACGTCTACTTGACCACCAACTCGACCAGACCTGCCACCACAACCGGAGCTCCGAGGATGGTCGCGATCAACGAGCAAAGCGCCGCATGATCCTCGAACCTCTCCACCAGGTCAGGCTGGTCCTTCACATCCGAGGCGCGAGCGATTGTCGTCCACACCTCCTTTGTGAACAGACAGATAGCCGAGGCCGCCGCGCAGATGATGAACACCCACTTGCGTCCGTCGAGGTCGTTCCACACCTTCGCCAGGTCCGCACCGAATTCGATCGTCAGGGAGGCGAGCAGGGTGGCAACACTGAGTGCTGCGATGACAGTGACGGTCGCCAGCCGGGTCTTCTTTCTCAGGAGGCGTCGAGTCACACCACGCGGAAGCGTGTCGACGTGGTCTGTTGCCTTCCATGTTCCGCCAGGTTTGGAGGCGCCGTCTTCTCCGGTTGTGGTGGTCCAGGTGCCGCTATTTGGTGCTGATGTCATGAAGGAGAAAGTACCGAAGAAGCTGAATTAACCGCTGCGCTCTGCGCGCCCGACAGGGGGTCGCCTTCCGGACATCTCTAATCGTGTTGCTCTCGGGCGCCGCACGGCTAGCGCCTGAGGTCGAAACCATTTTCAAATCCGGTGATCAGCCAGGAGCCTTCGGACCTGGCGAGGGCGTACGCCCAATCCGTATCGGAGTAAACCGGGGCACCATCGACAGCGCGGTAGGTGTAGCTCGAGGTGCCCTTGATCGAGAGCGCCGGCACGCCGGCGTCGGTCGTGAACGCCCACACCTGATCCGTCGAGATCTCACCCGCCGCGACGCGAGGGCCGCCGTCGCGCACGAGGTCAGGGGTCGCGTTGTTGAAGTTGTTGGAGATGATGATGGAGCGGTCGGCGCCGTCCGACTGCTCACTTCGAATGCCGTCCACGTAGTCGGGGTGGACGTACTTCGGAGCCTCGTCCTGCTTCCACTGCTCCCAGCCGGTTTGACGGTCAAGCGCCGTGGAATCGTTTAGCTGCTCTGCGACGAAGGTCACGACGAACTGCTGCGCCGAGAGGACGTCCGCCTCGGACCAGCCGCTCTGAGCGACGCTGGAGTCCAGCGAGGCTTGGTCGACCACCATCGATTCGTCAGTCGGGTCGATCGTTGTCAGAGCGTACGACCCGTACTTGTCGGTGATCACGGCCGGCTTGCCGCTCGCGTCGAGCTTGAGAACGACGTCGCCCTCGGGTGACTCCACCAACGCCGAACGTTCCGCGGCGGCTGTCGGCTCGGCTGGCTGAGAGGCTGCGGACGAACCGCTGTTGAAGGCTTCGCCGACCGAGGTTGGGGCGCAGCCGGCCATGCTTACCGCGGCAACGGTTCCGGCCGCGATCGCGATCCAATGAGGTCTAGTCCGGCTCTTCATGGACGCAGGCTAGCGCGCGGGCAGCGGCGGGCTTCGCCTCCTCAGGGAGTCACTCTGCCTTTTTCCCGCGCTTCTTGGTTGCTGGTAGGGGCTCGGCTCCCACCGATAGCGCCCGCAGTGCGAGAGCGCGCTTGCTCGGGGCGCCGGAGCTGCACAGGGCGACCAGCGGAATCACGACTTGATCCCGCGTACCGATAGGGGATCGTTCACCGGTACACGCGCACGCAGTAGAACCGGCCGCGGGATCCCGCGGCGAGCAGTGTCCCGACAACCCCGCCCGATGAAGAGTCCCGCTGAGGCACCCCACCTGGGACGGTACTCGTGGCGACCCGACGAAGGCGAGCTGCTCAGAGGCGCCGCTGCCTGTGTGCTCCGCCCGTCCGTGACGGCGACGTGTTCCGGCGGAACGACGCCCTCGGCGACCTGCGGAAAGACGCCCTCGGCGACCTCCGGGTCGGGCCGCGGCCGTCGCTCGCCGAGACCGAGACGGCGCTCGGCATCGAAAGCGATCTCGGCGACCCTCCCTCCGCCCGGCCGCCCGGCCGTTCGAGCAGCGGAGGAGCGCCCTCCGTCCCGTGGTGAACGTTCACGTTCAGGTTCCGCACCGCACTTGTCCCGTCCCCTCCTGCCCGCCTAGCGTGGTCCGTGAACGTTCACGCCGATGACGCCGCGAAAGGGTCCCCATGACCGACTCCACTCCGACCACTCCCGCACCCGGCTGGGCGGTGCTCGGCCCCGGCAGCATCGCGCGCCGGTTCCTCTCCCAGCTCCCGGCGAGCGACCGCGGCGCCCGGCTCGTCGCGGCGGGCAGCTCCGACCCGGGGCGAGCCGCGGCCTTCGCCGCCGAGGCCGTCGAGCACGGCTTCGCGGACGCGACCGCCGGCGATTACGCCGCGGTCCTCGCCGATCCGCGGGTCACCGCGGTCTACATCTCCACCGTGCACACGGGTCACGCCGCGCTCGTGCTGCAGGCGCTCGAGGCCGGCAAGGCCGTGCTCTGCGAGAAGCCGCTCGCCGTCAACCACGGCACGGCGATGGCCCTGGTCGACGCCGCCCGCAGCGCGGGTCTGCCGCTGGTCGAGGCGTCCATGTACCGCTTCCACCCGCAGACCGCCGCGCTGCTCGAGCTCGTCCGCGACGGCGCGATCGGCGACGTCGTGCACATCGACGCCTCCTTCTCCTTCCGCACCCCGTCCCGCGAGGGCCGCCTGTACGAGGTCGCGACGGCCGGAGGAGGCGTCCTCGACGTCGGCGGGTACACCGTCACCGCCGCGGCGGCCGTGGTGCAGGCCGCGACCGGTGCCGCCGTCGCGGAGCCCGTCGAGTTCGACGCGAGGGGCAGCCTCGGCCCGACCGGCGTCGACGAGTGGAGCGTCGCCCGCGCGACCTACCGCGGCGGCATCACCGCGACCCTCCGCACCGGCGTGGCACTCGACGACGTGAACGCCCTGACGATCCACGGCACGCGCGGCCGTCTGCACGTGGCCGACCCGTGGTTCGGTGCGTCCGACACGGGCATCGAGATCAGCGTTGTCGGGGAGGAGCCGCGCATCCTCACGTTCGAGGGGGAGAGCCCCTACGCGCTCGAGGCGGATGCGACGACCGACGCCCTGGCGGCCGGTTCGGTCGAGGCGCCGCAGATGACGCTCGAGGAGACGCTCGCGACGGCCCGCACGCTCGACCGCTGGCGCGCCGCGATCGGCCTGCGCTTCCCGTTCGAGGCTGAGACCGCGGACATCCCGACGATGTCCGGGCGGCCGCTGAGCGTCGCGTCGGACAGCCCGATGCTCTTCGGCGAGATCCCCGGCGTCGGCAAGCGGATGTCGCGGCTCGTGATGGGCGTCGACAACCAGCCGGATCTGGCGCACGCCTCGGCGATCTTCGACGCGTTCGTCGAGCAGGGCGGCACCGCCTTCGACACCGGCTACATCTACGGCGACGGCGAGATGGAGGGCCGCCTCGGCCGGTGGATCCGCAACCGCGGCATCCGCGAGGACGTCGTCGTGATCACCAAGGGCGCGCACACCCCCTACTGCGACCCGGAGTCGCTCTCCCAGCAGCTGCTCGAGAGCCTCGAGCGGCAGGGCACCGACTACGCCGACATCTACCTGATGCACCGCGACAACCTCGAGGTGCCGGTGGGGGAGTTCGTCGACGTGATGGACGAGCACCAGCGCGCCGGGCGGATCCGCGCCTACGGCGTCTCGAACTGGACGCCGGAGCGCTTCGACGAGGCGCAGGAGTATGCCCGCACTCACGGGCGGGCCGGGTTCCAGGCGCTGAGCGACCACTTCGGCCTGGCCGAGGCGTACGACGTGCCGTGGGAGGGCTGCGTCCACGTCACCGACCGGGCGTCGAAGGAGTGGCTGGTCGAGCGGCAGATCCCACTGCTGCCGTGGTCCTCGCAGGCCCGCGGCTTCTTCACCGGCCGCGCCCGCCCGGACGACACCAGCGACGCCGAGCTGGTGCGCTGCTACTACGGGCCGGACAACTTCGAGCGCCTGCGCCGGGCCGAGCAGCTGGCGGCCGAGCACGGCGTCGGGGCGACGGCGATCGCGCTGGCCTACGTGCTCGCGCAGCCGTTCCCCACCTTCCCGCTCTTCGGGCCGCGCACGATCACCGAGCTGCGCTCGTCCCTGCGCGGCCTGTCGATCGAGCTGACCCCGGAGCAGACGGCATGGCTCGACCTCCGCGCCTGAGCGGTGCCGAGGCCGGCGGCCGCGCGACGATCCACGACGTCGCGGCCGCCGCCGGGGTCTCCCGCCAGACCGTCACCCGCGCGATGAACGGCATGCCGGGCATCAGCGAGGAGACGAAGCGGCGGGTCCTCGACGCCGCGGAGCAGCTGTCCTACCGACCGTCGCGGTTCGGCCGCGGCCTGGTCACCGGCGGCGAGCACCAGCTCGGGCTCGTCGTCGACGACCTGCGGAATCCGTGGTCGCCGGAGCTCGCCTCGGCCGTCGTCCGGGTCGCGGCGGCGCGGGGCTGGAACATGTCGCTCGCGGACGTGGGCCTCGCCGCCGACTCCGACCGGATGATCCAGGCGCTGGGCGCGCAGACCGACGCGGTGATCGGCACCTTCGGCGATCGTGCTGCGGAGTGGATCGAGCGGCTCGGCTCCGTGCCGGTCATCGAGCTCGACCCGACCGGCGACCCGCTGCGCGCCGCGGTGCTGCTCGACCACTCCGAGGCCGTCGAGGCGCTGGCCGAGCATCTGGCGGGAGCCCGCGTGCGGCATCCGGTGGTCGTCGACGTCTCGCGGGACGTGCGGCCGAGCCGGCGAGCGGAGCTTCTGATCAGGGCCTTCGCCGCGCGCGGACTCGAGGCCTCCGTCGTCCGCGCCGAGGGCCCCACCGCCCAGGCGGCCGCGGACGCGACCGAGCGGATCATCGCCCGCCCACGGGTCGCCGACGCGATCGTCGCGTTCAACGACCTCTGCGCGCTCGGCGTGCTCTCCGCCTGCCGTCGGGCGGGCGTCGACGTGCCCGGCGACGTCCGGGTGGTCGGGATCGACGGCCTCTCGATCGGCCGGCTGCTCGCACCGACGCTGACCACCCTCGCCGTCGACCTCGACGAGCTCGCGCGGCACGCCCTCGACCTCGCGGTCGCCATGATCGCCGGCGAGCTCCCCCGGGGCGGTCCGGAGGTTCACCGCACCGTCCGCCACCAGTTGGTGCTCCGCGAGTCCGCTTGATGTTCCAGACGGGCAGCGCGATCGGCTGGAGGTTCCGCTGACGCGAGAAGCGCTCACCAGGCGAGCTGATGGTCGTCCTCGAAGACCGCGCCCGTCGGGCCGTCGGCCGGCAGGGTGGCCAGGCGAACGGCGACCGCCGCGCCTTCGTCCGGCGTCCTCGTGCCGCGGAAGTTGTTGAAGTCAGTGGCGACGTGCCCCGGGGCCGCGCCGTTGATCTTCAGCGTCGTGGCGGCGAACTCGCGGGCGTAGTGCACGGTCAGCGCGTTGAGGGCGGTCTTCGAGCTGGAGTAGGCCATGGAGGGCTGCCCCACCCAGGCGCCCTCCTCGCCGAGTGAGCCGCGCTTGCTCGTGACGTTCACCACCCGTGCGTCCTCCGCCCGGGTCAGGAGCGGCAGGAAGGCCGTCATCATCCGCACGACGGCGAAGACGTTGACCTCGTACACGCTCCTGATGTCGTCGACCGTCTCCTCGGTCGGCGTCGGCAGATGATCCATCGGGTGGAAGGTGAGCGTGTTGACGCCGGCATTGTTCACCAGTACGTCGAGTTGCCCGAACTCCTCCGCGACGCGCGCCGCGAGGGCGTCGACATGGTCTTGCCGGGTGACGTCGAGAAGGACGGGGCGGGCGTCCCCGTCGAGGCTCTCCGCGGCGTCCCGGCCGGCGTCGACGCTCCTCGCGCCGAGCAGGACGGTGAACCCCTGCTGTGCGAGGCCGCGGGTGATGGCCAGGCCGATGCCCTTGTTGCCGCCGGTGACGAGGGCGAGCTTCGTCGCAGGATCTCCAAGTGTTGTCATGTCAACACTCTGCGCTCGGGACGTTGTCGTGTCAACACCGGGACCGTAGTCTGAGCAGATGACCGCAGCGCTGAGCGAACAGGAGCAGCTTCTCTGGCACACGTGGAAGATCGCATCGGACCAGGTCCGGCAGCGCGTCGCCGAGGAGATCAAGACCGGCACGGGTCTCTCCGACCCGGACTTCGGCATCCTGACGCGCCTGGTCGAGCTCGGCGGCGGGGAGCTCCGCCAGAGCGACCTCGCCACCTCGATGCAGTGGCACCGCAGCCGGCTCTCACACCAACTGACCCGCATGGAGCAGCGCGGTCTGCTGGGTCGTCGGAGCGTGGACGCCGGCGTCCACGTGTGCATCACCGATGAGGGGCGGGATGCCGTCCGCGTCGCCCGTCCGATCCACGCCGCCGCGGTTCGCAGGCACCTCGTCGATCGCACCGACGGCATCGATCGCGCGACCTTGATACAGGTGCTCGAGCGGCTTGCGCGGGACGTCTCGCCGTCCTGATGAGGGATCGTCGACCCGGGTGGTCGCCGACTCTCTGAGGTGTCGGACGAGCGGCCGGCCGAAGTGACGGGGCGGGGTCGTCCGGCTGAATCGCGTCCTGAGGGAAGTCGAGGGGGCGGCCCCGGGAGGGTGATCATCGCCGTCAGGGCGCAGGCCGCAGTGACGAGCCCCGCGACCAGTAGCCGCAGCGGCGTGTCCGCCGGCACGAGGCCCCGCTTCGTCTACCGAGCGCTCGCGGCAGGAACCGCTAGCGCTCGCCGTCCGCCCGCTCCCCGAACTCCACGAGCTTCGCGAACAGGTCCTCGATCAGCCAGCGGGTGTCGAACGCCTCGCAGACCCGGATCGTGTGCGGCCCTGCGTCGGGCAGGAGCTCGCCGTCCGCGGAGAACCGCGGCGCGCGGCGCTCCCGCCAGCGTCCGCCGGCGGGGTTCATCACGGCGCCGATCGCCGGGCTGTCGCCCAGCGACCGGAAGTCGAGCGGCCCGTACGGGATGGTGTCGTTGAACGCGATCAGCTGGTCCACCAGGTAGTCGCCGAGGGGGCTGGTTCCGCGCAGCCGCGTGCGGAGCTCGGCGTGCCCGACTCCGACTCCGGAGTACACGGGCATCGGGATCTGCCAGAGGGCGATGCCCGACTCGAGGACGCGGTTCGCGGCGTGGACGTCGTTGATCAGGTTGAACTCGGGGCTGTAGGCGGGGATCTCGTCGTAGGGCGGGCCGCCGACCCAGACGACCACGACGTCACGGGAGGCGATCGACGGCTCGAGCAGCAGGGCGGCGGCGACGTCGGTCAGCGGCCCGAGCACGGCGATCCACAGTCGGCCGGCGTCGCGCAGCGCCTCCGCGACGATCAGGCGGGCGCCGTCCGACGCCTCGGCGGGCAGGGCCGACTCGGCGCCGTCGACGACGGTCACCGTCGCTCCCGCCAACTCCACGATGCGGTCGATCTCGGCGCGCGACTCCGGCATGCTCCCCGGCCGGCCGAAGTGCGCAGCGACCAGGCCGCGGACGTCGAGGGTCTCGGTCAGCAGCGCCTGGACGATCGCGAACTGGTCGTCGGCCTCGTTCGCCGCGTCGGTGCTGACGATCAGGCGGTGCGGGGGAGGCGGGGTCATGCGGACTCGCGCTGCACGAGGGTCGTCGCGAGGATCGGCTGCCGGTCGACCGGGCGGCCCTGCACGACGGCGACGACGGTCTCGGCGGCGACGCGGCCCATGTCCTCCAGGGGCTGCCGGATGGTCGTGAGGGTCGGATCCGAGGTGGTCGCGATGACGACGTCGTCGAAGCCGATGACGGAGACGTCGGCGGGGACGCGGCGGCCGGACGCCTGGAGCACGCGGATCGCGCCGTTGGCCATCAGGTCGGAGGAGGCGAAGACGCCGTCGAGGTCGGGGTGGCGCTGCAGGAGGCGGGCCATCGCGGCGGAACCGCTCTCGAGGGTGAAGGCGCCGTGCACGATCGGGCTGGAGTCGAGGCCGAGCTCGGTCAGCTCGTCGCGCCAGCCGCGGATGCGGTCGCGGGCGGGCTCCATGTCGTGCGGGCCGGCGATGATGCCCAGGCGCCGGCGGCCGGAGTCGGCGAGCGCGCGGGCGGCGAGGCGGCCGCCTCCGTAGTTGTCGGAGTCGATGACGATCGCGTCCTCGGGCAGGGCGACGCGAGGGCGGCCGACCCAGGCGATCGGCACGGGGGAGTCGGCCAGCGCCTGGGCGAGGTGGGTGATCTCGTGCTGGAGGATCACGATCGCGCCGTCGACGGCCCGCGAGCGGAGGAAGCGGGGGATGCGGTCGCTGTCGTCGTGGTCGGCGGGCAGCAGCACGGGCTGCACCTCGCCGGCGTAGAGGCCCTTCGCGGCGCCCTTCAGCACCGAGGTGAAGAACGTCCCGGTGAGGCTGTCGAGCTCGTTGAAGGCGACGATCAGGGCGATGGCCCCGGCCCGCCCGCCGCGGAGCATCCGGGCGGCGCTGTTCGCCTCGTAGCCGAGGGACTTCGCGGCGCGCTCGACCGCGGCGGTCATCCGGACGTCGACATTGGTGCCGCCTGCGAGCACACGGGCGGCGGTGGCGCGCGAGACGCCCGCGGCCTGGGCGACGTCCACCAGCGTGGGTCGAGTCATGCTGCTTCCTTCTGCGAGGGGAGGTTCCGGCTTCCGCGCCTCCCCGCGGAGCACGGTGGGGAGAGCGTCGGAGTGAAGACTCGCACGGGGCGGCGGGCGGCCGTCCGGAACTGCTCGATTTGCGAAACTTCCCTTTGATACTAGGCGGAGATCGTTATCTCGCGGAGACCGGTTCTCGCTTGCATCGTGCTCGCGGGCGGGTTAGGTTGGCCGCCAAGAGATCGTTCTCTGAGGCCCGCCCTCACCGAAACCCTGCGAATCCCCAACGAAGAGGAATTGTCGTGAAAAGAAGCCTGACGGCCGTAGCCGCCGCAGCAGCAGTAGTCGCGCTCACCCTGACCGGGTGCTCGTCCGGAGGGGGAGGAGGCGCCTCGGACGACCCGAACGCCGAAGCCACCTTCTGGTCCTTCACCGGTATCAACGCCAAGGACAGCGTCGACGAGTACCTCGCGAAGATGCCCGACGCGAAGATCAAGCTCTCCGAGGTCGGCAGCACGACCGAGACCGCCACCGCCCTCACCGCGGCCCTCGCCGGCGGCAAGGTGCCCGACCTGGTCATGATCCAGAACGACGACCTGCCTCAGTTCGTCGCCAACAGCTCGAACTTCCTCGACCTGCGCACCCTCGGCGGCGACGACGTCGCCTCCACCTACCTCCCGTGGGCCGCCTCCGCCGCGACCGCCGACGACGGCTCCGTCGTGGGTGTCCCGACCGACGTCGGCGGACTGGGCTTCGCCTACCGCGCCGACCTCTTCGAGCAGGCCGGCCTGCCGACCGAGCCCGACCAGGTCGCCGAGCTCTGGAAGGACTGGCCGTCCTTCATCGAGACCGGCAAGAAGTACACCGAGGCGACCGGCAAGCCGTTCGTCGACAACATCGAGACCAGCGTCTTCTTCTCGACCGTCAACCAGGTCTCGGAGAAGTACTACTCGCCCGACGGCGAGCTGGTCTACGACACCAACCCGCAGGTTAAGGACGCGTTCCAGGTCGCCGTGGACACCAAGGACGCCGGCATCAGCGCCGGCATCGCCGCCTGGTCCTCGGGCTGGGCTCCGGGCCGCGCGAACGGCGCCTTCGCCGTGACGATCGCCCCCTCGTGGATCCTCGCCGGCATCAAGACCGACGCCCCCGACACCGCCGGCAACTGGCGCGTCACCAGCGTCCCCGGCATCGGCGGCAACTGGGGCGGCAGCGTCATCGCCATCCCCGCCCGCGCCGAGCACCCCGAGGCCGCCTGGCAGTACATCAAGACGATGATGTCGGCCGAGGGCCAGACCGACCACTTCAAGGCCTCGGGCACGCTGCCCGCCGCCACCGAGGCGGTCGCCAGCGAAGAGGTCCAGTCGTACACCGACCCGTTCTTCGGCGACTCGAAGATCGGCGAGGTCATGGCGACCTCCGTCGAGCAGTTCCCGTCCTTCTACAACGGACCGGACACCACCCCGATCAACGGGGCGCTCCTCAACACCCTCGTCGAGCTGGAGGCCGGCAACGTGACCTCCGACAAGGCGTGGTCGACCGCACTCGACACGGCCAAGCAGGCCATCGGCGGCTGATCGCCCCACCCACCCGAGCGGCCCGGCGCCTCGCGCGCCGGGCCCCTCCCCCCTTTCTCGACGGAGGTACTCCCGTGTCAACGGTGACAGCAGCACCACCCCGCAAGCAGCGCAAGCAGCCCAGCGCGCCGGTCCAGAAGGCCGCGCGGATCCGCAACTCCCTCTCGGAGCGGATCGCCCCCTACGCGTACGTCGCGCCCTTCTTCATCATCTTCATCGTCTTCGGGCTCTTCCCGCTCCTGTTCACGTTCTACGTCTCGCTCTTCGACTGGAACCCGATCGGCGAGCAGACCTTCGTCGGCATCGCGAACTTCCAGCAGCTCTTCGCCGACTCCCGGTTCTGGAACGCGCTGGTCAACACCTTCGGCATCTTCATCATCTCGACGGTGCCCCAGCTGCTGTTCGCCCTCTTCCTCGCGCACCTGCTGAACCACGCCCGCCTCCGCTGGGCGAACTTCTTCCGCATGGCGCTGCTGGTGCCGTACATCACCTCCGTCGCGGCGACCGCGATCGTGTTCGCGCAGATCTTCGACAAGAACTTCGGCCTGATCAACTGGTTCCTCGGCATCTTCGGACTGCCGTCGATCAACTTCCTCGCCACGAACTACGGCTCCTGGATCGTCATCTCGACGATGGTCTTCTGGCGCTGGTTCGGCTACAACACGCTCCTCTACCTGGCGGGCCTGCAGTCGCTGCCCCGCGAGATGTTCGAGGCGGCCTCCGTCGACGGCGCGTCCAGCTGGCAGCAGTTCCGCCACCTGACGATCCCGGCGCTGCGCCCGATCATCGTCTTCACCGTGATCATGTCGACCATCGGCGGTCTGCAGATCTTCACGGAGGCGCTCCTGGTGGCTCCCGAATCGGGCCTCACCTGCGGCGCCGGCCGGCAGTGCCAGACGCTGGCGCTCTTCCTCTACGAGCAGGGCTTCGGCCAGTTCAAGTTCGGCTACGGATCCGCCATCGGCGTCGTGCTGTTCGTGATCGTGGTCCTCGTCTCCCTCCTCAACTTCTACCTCTCCACCCGCACCCGGAAGGAGGCCGTCTGATGTCGGATGTGATCGACCAGGCCGTCCCGCAGACGCTGGCCCCCACGGTCCAGAAGGCACAGCTGCCGAAGCGGCGCGGGAAGGGCGGCGGAGTCGGCTGGCCGACCTACGTCTTCCTCGTGATCGCGGTGCTCGTCTCGATCTTCCCGCTCTACTACATGTTCGTCGTCGCGTCGGTCGGAGCGACCGCCGTCACGTCGATCCCGCCGCGCCTGTACCCGGGCACGAACTTCATGGCGATCGCCGAGAAGGTGTTCGACACCGTCCCGTTCGTCGCCTCGATGCTGAACAGCCTCATCGTGTCGCTGAGCATCGCCGTCATCTCGGCGATCCTCTGCGCGATGGCCGGCTTCGCCTTCGCGAAGCTGCAGTTCCCGGGCCGCAACGTGCTGTTCCTCATCGTGCTGCTGACCATGACGGTGCCGGCGCAGCTGAGCATCATCCCGCAGTACCTGATCGTCTCGGCGCTCGACTGGGTCGACACCCTCCAGGCGATCATCGTGCCGGGCCTGGCCAGCGCCTTCGGCATCTTCTGGATGCGGCAGCACATGTCCACGACGGTCAGCGACGAGCTGATCCAGGCGGCCCGCATCGACGGCGCCAACTCGTGGCAGCTGTTCTGGCGCATCGCCTTCCCGGTGGTCCGCCCCGCGGCGTTCGTCCTCGGACTGATCACCTTCACCGCGGTCTGGAACGACTTCATGTGGCCGTTCATCGTCCTCAAGTCGCCGGAGCTGTTCACGGTGCAGATCGCGCTGAAGCAGCTGCAGGCCAACCGCTCGATCGACGTCGCCCTGGCGATGGGCGGATCGTTCATGGCCACCCTCCCGCTGCTGATCGCGTTCTTCTTCGTCGGCCGCCGGATGGTGTCCGGGATCATGGACGGGGCGTTCAAGGGCTGATGCACGACGCTTCCCCAGCACTGCCCGGGACGGACGCCGCGCGTCCTCCCGGGCGGGACTGGCGGGATCGCGCTCTGCCTCCGGCCGAGCGCGCCCGCCTCCTGACCCAGGAACTCACCCTCGAGGAGAAGGCGGCGCAGCTCGGCTCCGTCTGGCTCACCGACTCCGCCGACGACTTCGCCCCGAAGCTCGACGACGGGATCGCCGCGGGCGACGACCTCTTCACCGGCGGCCTCGGCCAGCTGACCCGCGTGTTCGGCACCGAGCCGGTCACTGTCCCGGAGGGCGTCCGCCGGCTCCGCGAGCTGCAGGAGCGCGTGGTCGCCGGCAGCCGCCTCGGCATCCCGGCCATCGCGCACGAGGAGTGCCTCACCGGGCTGGCCGCGTACGGCGCGACCGCGTTCCCCACTCCGCTCGCCTGGGCGGCCACCTTCCACGAGGAGCTCCTGGGCGAGATGGCGGAGGCGATCGGCTCGGACATGCGCGCACTCGGCATCCACCAGGGCCTCGCCCCGGTCGTCGACGTCGTGAAGGACTACCGCTGGGGCCGCGTCGAGGAGACCCTCGGCGAGGACCCGTACCTGGTCTCGCAGCTCGGCGCCGCCTACGTGGCGGGGCTGGAGGGGACCGGCGTCGTCGCGACACTGAAGCACTTCGCCGGGTACGCCGCCTCCCGCGGCGCCCGCAACCACGGACCCGTGAGCATGGGGCCGCGCGAGCTCGCCGACACGGTGCTGCCTCCGTTCGAGGCCGCCCTGCGGCACGGCGGCGCCCGCAGCGTGATGACCTCGTACACCGACATCGACGGCGTGCCCAGCAGCGCCAGCCGGCACCTGCTGACGACGCTGCTCCGCGACCGCTGGGGCTTCGAGGGCACGGTCGTCGCCGACTACTGGGCGGTGCCGTTCCTCCAGGCCATGCACCACGTGGCGGTCGACGCGGCCGACGCGGGGCGCCTGGCGCTGCACGCCGGGGTCGACGTCGAGCTGCCGCAGACGGCGGCGTACGGCGAGCTGCCGCGCCTGATCCGCGAGGGCGTCGTCGACGAGGCCGACCTCGACCGCTCCGTGGCCAGGCACCTCCGCCACAAGTTCGAGGCGGGCCTCCTCGACGGCGGCCCGCTGGTGCCCGAGGGAGCCGAGGACGTCGACCTCGACAGCGCCCGCAACCGCGCGATCTCGTCGCGGATCGCGGAGGAGTCGGTCGTGCTGCTGCGCGACGAGGACGTCGCGGGGCTGCTGTCCTCCGGCTCGCTCGCCGTCGTGGGACCGGCCGCGGACCAGTTCCGCAGCTTGGTCGGCTGCTACGCGTTCCCCAACCACGTGCTCTCCAAGCACCCCGGCCACGACCTCGGGCTGTCGATCCCGACGGTGCTGACGGCGCTGCAGGAGGAGTTCGGAGCGTCGCGCGTGCGCTTCGGGGCGGGCGGCTCGATCACCTCCGCGTCGACCGACGGCGTGCAGGAGGCGGTGGACCTCGTCCGCGCCTCCGACGCGGCGGTCGTCGTGGTCGGCGACATCGCCGGGCTCTTCGGCGACGGCACCTCGGGCGAGGGCTGCGACGCGGCCGACCTCCGCCTCCCCGGAGCGCAGGAGCCGCTGGTGACGGCCGTGCTCGAGACCGGCGTGCCCACCGTGGTGGTCGTCCTCTCGGGCCGGCCCTACGCGCTCGGGGCGTTCGGAGCGGCGCGCGGACTCGTGCAGGCGTTCTTCCCGGGAGCGGACGGGGCGGCTGCGGTCGCCGGCGTGCTCTCGGGCCGCGTGGCTCCGACCGGGCGGCTGCCCGTGCAGATCCCGCGGCTCCCGTCCGCGTCGACCACGTACCTGCAGCCGTCGCTCGGGCTCTCGAACCCCGGGATCACGGCGCTGGACGCGACTCCGCTCTACCCGTTCGGCTACGGGCTGACCCGCGGCGCGGTGACGTACACGGAGCTGGCGACGGCGGCGGAGCTGCCGGTCGGCGGATCGCTCGACGTGGCGGTATCGCTCCGGAACGACGGCGCCGACACGGTCGAGGTGGTGCAGCTCTACGCGGGCTACCCGACCTCGGCGGTGGTGCGGCCGGTCGCGCAGCTCATCGGCTTCGCGCGCGTGCCGATCGCGGCGGGCGAGACGATGACGGTGCACTTCCACGTCGACGCGGCCCGGCTCGCGGTGACGGGGGAGGACGGCCGGCTCGCCGTGGACCCGGGGCCGCTGCGGCTGACGGCCGGCGCCTCGGCGGCGGACGCGGCGGTGACGGCGGAGGTGTCGATCACGGGGGAGCGGCGGCTGCTCGCCGAGCGGGCGCTGCGGACCCCCTGGTCGGTGGCGCGAGGCTGAGCGGTCGGCGCCTCAGGGGGGAGGCGCCGGCCGCTCGCGGGGGGCGGGCCGGCGGTGCCGGCTCGCGACCCCGCGGAAGTCGCGGTACTCGCGCGCGAGTCCTGCGACTTCTGCGGGGTCGTCGGCCCGGAGCGCGACGGCCGCGTAGCACCGCAGGCGCACAGCGCAAGGGGCCCGCGCGAGCCGGGGGCCCGGCCTAGCGTGGAAGGAGCGGCGCCGCCGGTGGCGGGCCGCGGAGAAGACCGATGCAGAGGAGAGTCATGCCCGCCCTGACCGACACGTTCACGCTGTCCAACGGAGTCGCCATCCCGAAGATCGGGTTCGGCACCTGGCAGATCCCCGACGGCCCCGAGGCCTACGACGCGACGACCGCCGCGCTCGAGGCGGGCTACCGCCACATCGACACCGCCCGCGCCTACGGCAACGAGGCGAGCGTCGCCCGGGCACTGCGCGACAGCGGCGTCCCGCGCGACGAGGTGTTCATCACCACCAAGCTCCCGGCCGAGGTGAAGGACTACGAGGGCGCGAAGGCGAGCTTCGAGACCACCATGGCGGCGCTCGAGCTCGACCACGTCGACCTGTACCTCATCCACGCCCCGTGGCCCTGGCAGGACATGGGCTCCGACCACCGCGAGGGCAACATCGCGGCGTGGAAGGCGATGGAGGAGATCCTCGAGGCCGGTCGCTCGAGGGCCATCGGCGTCTCGAACTTCCAGGTCGCCGATCTGGAGTCGCTGATCGCGGCGACCGACGTGGTGCCGCACGCCAACCAGATCCGCTGGTTCGTCGGCAACACCCAGGACGAGACGACCGCGTACTGCAAGGAGCACGGCATCCTCGTCGAGGGGTACTCGCCACTCGCGACGGGCGGCCTGCTCGACAACTCCGACATCGGCGAGATCGCCGCGAAGTACGACAAGTCGGTGGCGCAGCTCTGCATCCGCTACCTGCTCGAGAAGGACGTGCTGCCGCTGCCGAAGTCGACGACGCCCTCGCGCATCGTCGAGAACGCCGACGTCGACTTCGAGATCTCGTCCGAGGACCTCGCGCACCTCGACTCGCTCGTCGACACGGAGTCCTGACCCGCGGTCGCCCGCTCGTGACGGGCCGGAGGCCGTCGCACTCGAGCTCGAGTGCGGCGGCCTCCGTCGTCTCGGCGCGTCCGCCGCCGCCTCCGCTCGCGAGTGCGCAGGAGTTGTCGCAGTGGGCGTCGAGTGCGACAAGTCCTGGCTTCTCGCCGGACTCCTCCGATCGCGGTTCCGCGAGTGCGCAGGAGTTGTCGCAGTCGGTCTCGAGTGCGACAACTCCTGGAGTCTCGGGGTGCTCGGCGTAGGAGCGACGGGCGTCCGGCGTCCCGAGGCCGCTCGCGAGTGCGCAGGAGTTGTCGCAGTGGGCGTCGAGTGCGACAAGTCCTGGCTTCTCGCCGAGCCGGGGCGAGGCGGGGCGGGCCGTCGCTTAG
>NZ_PSWC01000014.1:0-91138 GCF_002931535.1 Rathayibacter sp. AY1C6
GCGGGACGGGGCGGGCTCGGCGGCAGGAGTCGGGGAGGCGGTCGCCTCGATCCCTCTCGACGCCGGTGCGCCGACGGGATCGTGGGACGGCTTTTGTTGCGGCGGGCGTCCCGTCCTCCCGGGGGTCGCGCGCGTCGCTCCGGCATCGTCCGACGCAGCCCGTCCGGCCACGGCCGGCACCGTGCTCCTCGGAGCGGCGCCGGAACCGCTGGACCGCCCCGCCGGATCGCCGTCCGCTGCACTCGTCCGGTCCGCGGCCTCCGGGTCCGTCTCCGGCCGGTCGGCGCTCGCCGCCGCTCCTCCGCTCGATGTGGGCGCAGCCGCCTCGGCCGTTGCACGCTCGTCCACCCGCGCGGAGGCGTCCTCCGCCGCCACGAGCGCGCCGCCCCCGTTCCCGGACAGCAGAACCGCCGCCCCGACGACTCCCGCGATCGCGAGTGCCGCCGCAGCGGACGCGGCGACGACCACTCCTGTTCCGCTGCCCGCTCTCGACGCTCGGACCGCTCTCGACGCTCGGACCGCTCTCGACGCTCGAACCGCGCTCGACGCCCGGACCGCGCTCGGCAGCGGACCGGAGGCCGCGCCGGAGCCCCCGCCCGCCGCCCAGGCTGCCGCACCGCTCACGCCGGCCGAGAGCGGCAGCAGCACCGACGCGAGGCGGCGCGCAGTGCTCTCGGCCTCCGCCAGCGCCTCCCGGCAGGAGAGGCACCCGTCCAGGTGCCGATCGATGCGGTGCCTGTCCCGGACGGGGGCTCGTCCTCGCGCGTACGTCCCCGCCCGCTCGAGCACCCACTCGCACTCGCCCGTCGCCGAGGCGTCCGCCACGTGCTCCCGGATCCACGCGGAGCGCAGCCCCTCCCGCGCCCGCACCCCGAGCGCTGCGACCGCGTTGGGCCGCAGGCCCATCAGCGGTGCGGCGGCGGCGGGGGACAGGCCCTCCACCTCCGTGTACCAGAGCACCTCCTGCCAGCGCGGCGGCAGCGCCCGGAACGCGCGCGCGCCCAGGTCGCGCTCGAGGGCGGCGAGGGCGTGCGCCTCGGGATCGGGGCCGGCAGAGGGGAGGGCGCGGTCGGCCTCGTCGAACGGCCGCTCGTGCCGGTCCCGCCGGGCCCAGGATCCCGCGACGTTGCGGACGGTGGTGAAGAAGTAGGGGCGGAAGGCGCCCTCGGGTCCGCCGCCGCGCTCGATCGCCCGCAGGACGCGGAGGAACGCCTCCGAGACCAGGTCGTCGGGGTCGGAGCTGCTCGCCCACGCCCGGGCCACGGTGCGCCCGGCCGAGGAGTGGCGGCGCCAGAGCTCGGAGACCGCGTCGGTGCGGCCCTCCCGGACCAGCGCGACGAGCTCCTCGTCGCTGCGGCCGTCGATGCGCTCGGAGCGGCGTCGAGGACTCACGGCGACGCCCTCCCTCCCGGTCCCGCGCCGGGACCGCCCGAGGGATCGTCGCACGATCGCGCGTGCCCGTCCCCGACTGGCGCGACTCCCGCGCCACCCGGCCCGCTTGCTAGAGTGAGCCCGCCGCGACTGGCGTTCGGATGGGTGACCATCAGGGAGCGGCACCTCCTCCGGGGCAGCGCCCCGGACACTTTTCCCGCCGCACGCCTGGGCTGGAACGGATACCGTAGATCGGGTCGCCCGAACGAGCCGTGTCGCGCCGCAGCGACCTGCCGGGCCCCTTCCGTTTCCCAGCCAAGGAGCGTCCGTGTCCTCTTCCCCCGCCAGCCCCGGCGTCGCCGCCTCGTTCGACCAGCCCGTGTCGGTGGTCGACCCCGAGATCGCCGCCGTGCTCCAGCAGGAGCTCGACCGCCAGCGCGGCTACCTCGAGATGATCGCGAGCGAGAACTTCGTGCCGCGCGCGATCCTCGAGTCGCAGGGCTCCGTCCTGACCAACAAGTACGCCGAGGGCTACCCCGGACGCCGCTACTACGGCGGCTGCGAGTACGTCGACATCGCCGAGCAGCTCGCGATCGACCGCGCCAAGGCCCTCTTCGGCGCCGAGTTCGCCAACGTCCAGCCGCACTCCGGAGCCTCCGCCAACGCCGCGGCGCTCGCCGCGCTCGTGCAGCCCGGAGACACCATCCTCGGCCTCGAGCTCGCGCACGGCGGCCACCTGACCCACGGCATGAAGCTGAACTTCTCGGGCAAGCTCTACAACGCGACCGCGTACGGCGTCGACCCGCAGACCTTCCGCATCGACATGGACGCGGTCCGCGAGAAGGCCCTCGAGGTCCGCCCGCAGGTGCTCATCGCCGGCTGGTCCGCCTACCCCCGTCAGCTCGACTTCGAGGCGTTCCGCGCCATCGCCGACGAGGTCGGCGCGAAGCTCTGGGTCGACATGGCCCACTTCGCCGGCCTCGTGGCGGCGGGGCTGCACCCGTCGCCGGTGCCCTACGCCGACGTCGTGACCACCACCGTCCACAAGACGCTGGCCGGCCCGCGCTCGGGGCTCATCCTCGCGAAGCAGGAGTACGCCAAGAAGCTGAACTCGGCCGTCTTCCCCGGCCAGCAGGGCGGCCCGCTCATGCACGTGATCGCCGCGAAGGCGACCGCGTTCAAGCTCGCCGGCGAGCCCGAGTTCGCCGATCGCCAGGCACGCACCATCCGCGGCGCGCAGATCCTCGCCGAGCGCCTCACGGCGGCCGACTCGAAGGCCGAGGGCATCGACGTCCTGACCGGCGGCACGGACGTCCACCTCGTCCTCGCCGACCTGCGCGACTCGCCGTTGGACGGCAAGCAGGCCGAGGACCGCCTCCACGAGGTCGGCATCACGGTCAACCGCAACGCCGTGCCGTTCGACCCCCGCCCGCCGATGGTCACCTCGGGCCTGCGCATCGGCACGCCGGCGCTCGCGACGCGCGGCTTCGGCGACGCGGAGTTCACCGAGGTCGCCGACGTCATCGCCGAGGCGCTCAAGCCCTCGGCCGACCTCGAGGCGCTGCGCGGCCGTGTCGCCCGTCTCACCGACGACTTCCCGCTCTACCCCGGGCTGTAGTCGATCCGCTGCACCACCCGCGCGGCGGAGGACGGGGCACCGCCCACCTCCGCCGCGCCACGACCGAGGAGCCCGAGATGACGGCACAGGTACTCGACGGCGTCGCGACGGCGACGGCGGTCAAGACGGAGATCGCGGAGCGGGTCGCCGCTCTACGCGAGCGGGGCGTCGTGCCCGGGCTCGGCACGCTGCTGGTGGGGGACGATCCCGCCTCCCGCTCGTACGTCGCGGGCAAGCACCGCGACTGCGCGGAGGTCGGGATCGAGTCGATCCGCGTGGACCTCCCCGCGACCGCGTCGGCGGACGACATCCGCGCCGCCATCCGGCAGCTCAACGACTCGGAGGCCGTGACCGGGTACATCATCCAGCTCCCGCTGCCGGAGGGCATCGACGAGAACGCGATGCTCGAGCTCATGGATCCGGACAAGGACGCCGACGGCCTGCACCCCACCAACCTCGGCCGCCTGGTGCTCGGCGTCGAGGGTGAGCTGGACAGCCCGCTGCCCTGCACGCCGAACGGGATCGTCGAGATGCTGCAGCGCCACGGCATCCCGACCTCGGGCCGGCATGTCGTCGTCGTGGGCCGCGGGCTCACCGTCGGCCGTCCGCTCGGGCTCCTGCTCACGCGGAAGGGCCTCGACGCCACCGTGACCCTCACCCACTCCCGCACGGCCGATCTCGCCGCGGAGGTGCGCCGCGCCGACATCGTGGTGGCCGCCGTGGGCGTGCCCGGGCTCATCCGCGCCGACTGGGTGAAGCCCGGCGCCGCCGTGCTCGACGTGGGCATCACGCGGGTCGAGAACCCGGAGACGGGCCGCGCGAAGCTGACGGGCGACGTCGCACCGGAGGTGGCGGAGGTCGCGGGCTGGCTCTCGCCCGTGCCCGGCGGCGTCGGCCCGATGACGCGCGCGATGCTCATCCACAACGTGGTGACGGCGGCCGAGCGCGCCCTGCGCTGACCGGTCCCGCGCCACAGGACCCGCGCCGGACCGCGCTCGGGGGCGACGTCCAGTCGCCTGCCGGTAGCGTGGCCCGGCGCTCTCGCGTCCCCCACCCCGTCGGACACGTCCTCGGAGCGCGCCCCGCCCCACGAGGAGAACCCATGCTCACCGTCACCGCCTACGCCGCCCCCTCCGCGACCGAGCCGCTCGTCCCCACCACCATCGAGCGCCGCGACGTCGGACCGCACGACGTGCTCATCGAGATCGCCTACTCCGGCATCTGCCACTCCGACATCCACACCGTCCGCGGAGACTGGGGTCCGGTGGCGTACCCGCTGACCGTCGGCCACGAGATCGTCGGCGTCGTCGCCGAGGTCGGCTCCGAGGTCACCAAGCACTCCGTCGGCGACCGCGTCGGCGTCGGCTGCATGGTGAACTCCTGCCGCGAGTGCGAGAACTGCCTCGCGGGCGAGGAGCAGTACTGCCTGAAGGGCAACACCGGCACCTACGCCTCCGTCGACCGCGACGGCACCATCACCCAGGGGGGCTACTCCACGCACGTCGTCGTCGTCGAGGACTTCGTGCTCCGCGTCCCGGAGTCGATCCCCTACGAGGCCGCCGCTCCGCTGCTGTGCGCGGGCATCACGACCTACTCGCCGCTCTCGCACTGGGAGGCGGGGCCCGGCAAGCGCGTGGCCGTCGTCGGCCTCGGCGGGCTCGGCCACATGGCCGTCAAGTTCGCGCACGCGATGGGCGCCGAGGTCACCGTGCTCTCGCAGACCCTCAGCAAGAAGGAGGACGGCCTCCGCCTGGGCGCCGACCACTACTACGCGACGCGCGACGAGGCGACCTTCACCGATCTCGCGAACACCTTCGACCTGATCGTCAACACGGTCAGCGCGCCCCTCGACCTCGACGCCTACCTGGGGCTCCTGCGCCGCAACGGCACGATGGTGAACGTGGGCGCTCCGGCCGAGGCGCTGCCGTTGCACGTCTTCACGCTCTTCGGCGCCCGTCGCTCCTTCGCGGGCTCGGGCATCGGCGGCATCCGCGAGACCCAGGAGATGCTCGACTTCTGTGCCGAGAAGGGCATCGCGAGCGAGGTCGAGGTCGTCTCGGCCTCGCAGATCAACGAGGCCTACGAGCGCGTCCTCGCCTCGGACGTCCGCTACCGCTTCGTGATCGACGCCTCCACGTTCGAGAAGTGAGCGCGGCCGGGGCGCTAGCCTCGGCGGCATGAGCGAACGGAGCCACCCGGCCGTCGACCGCGTCCTCGACGACCTCGACCGGGACGGCGTGCACCCGACCGTGCGCTGGCTCGACTCGGCCGCGTCGACGGCCGCACTGGCGGCCGAGGCGCTGGGCGTCGACGTCGGCCAGATCGCCAACTCGCTCGTGTTCCTGCTCGACGGTGCGCCGCTGCTGGTCCTGACCAGCGGCGGCCACCGCGTCGACACCGCCTGGCTGGGCGTGCAGCTGGGCGGATCGATCACCCGGGCGCCGGCCGCGGAGGTGAAGTCCGCGACGGGCCAGACGATCGGCGGGATCGCGCCGGTGGGCCATCCCGCGCCGCTGCGCACCGTGGTCGACACGGCCCTCGCCGCCTACGACGTGGTCTGGGCTGCGGCCGGGCACGCTCACACCGTCTACCCGACGAGCTTCGCCGAGCTGGTCCGGGTCACCGGGGGAGAATCGCGCGCCGTCGTTCCGCCGGATCCGGCGCCGTAGCGGCTGGACGAGGAACGCCCCCTGCGACGCGAGGTCGCAGGGGGGCGTCGACGGGAGCAGAGGTCAGAGCACGCGACCCGCGCCGTCGGCGGCCGTGACCAGGAAGAGCTCCGGAGTCGCGAAGCCCTTCTCGGCGAAGGCGGCGAGGACCGCGGCGCGGACCTCCTCCTCCTTCTCCACCGGCGTGAGGGCGATCGCGGAGCCGCCGAAGCCGCCGCCGGTCATCCGGGCGCCGATCGCTCCGGCGCCGCGCGCCGCCTCGACGGCGGTGTCGAGCTCGGGCACCGAGATCTCGAAGTCGTCGCGGAGTGAGACGTGGCCGGCGTCGAGCAGATCGCCGATCGCCCGGGGACCGTGCTCGCGCAGGGTGCGGACGGTCTCGAGCACGCGGGCGTCCTCGGTCACGACGTGCTTCACGCGCCGGTAGGTGACGTCGTCGAGGAGCTCCTGGGCGCGCGGCAGGTCGTCGACCGTCAGCTCGCGGAGCGACGGCACGCCGAGGGTCGCGGCGCCGAGCTCGCAGGAGGCGCGCCGCTCGGCGTAGCCGCCGGTGGCGTGCGCGTGCTCGACGCGGGTGTCGACGACGAGCAGGACGAGCCCGGCCTCCTCGAACCCGAGGGGGACGACCTCGGTGTCGAGGCTGCGGCAGTCCAGGAACACCGCGGCGTCGCGCTTCCCGAAGAGGGAGGCGGACTCGTCCATGATCCCGGTGGGGGCGCCGACCGCGACGTTCTCGGCGCGACGACCGACGCGGGCCATCGTCGCGCGGTCGAAGCCGAGGTGCCAGAGCTCGTCGAGGGCGACGGCCATCGCGCACATCAGCGCCGCCGAGCTCGAGAGCCCCGCGCCGACCGGCACGTCGGAGTCGACGTACGCGTCGAAGCCCGAGCGGGAGCCCAGGTCGACGCCGTACTCGGTGAGCGCCCAGACCACGCCGAGCGGGTAGGCCGACCAGCCGGTCACGGCACCGGGGCCGAGCTCGTCGAGAGCGACCTCGACCACCTCGGGGGAGAAGGCGCTGCTGATCCGGATCAGGCGGTCCTCCCTCGGAGCGACGGCCATCGCCGTGGCGCGGTCGATCGCGAAGGGGAAGACGAAGCCGTCGTTGTAGTCGGTGTGCTCGCCGATCAGGTTCACGCGGCCGGGGCCGGCCCAGACGCCCGCGGCAGGGCGGCCGAAGGTGCGCTCGAAGGCGGCGGCCGCGCTCTCGGCGACGGCGGTCAGGGAGGCGGGAGCGGCGGTCATCGGTTCTCCTCGGCGATGTCGGCGGCGGTGGTGGCGGGAGTGGCGGCGCCGCCGGGAAGCGAGTCGTCGCTGTGCGCGGCGACCGGCAGCGCCGCGTCGGGGCGCTGTGCGATCCCGGCCTCGAGCACGGCCGCGTCGGCCCGCTCGATCGCCGCGCGCAGGGCCGCGGCGCTCGTCTCGGGGGCGATGTCGCCGATCCAGGCGCCCATCGCGGCCTCGCTCCCCGCGAGGTACTTGAGCTTCGTCTCGGCGCGGCGGGGCGAGGTGATCTGGAGCATCAGGCGCACCTCGTCGCGGCGCTCGTGCACCGGGGCCTGGTGCCAGGCGGCGATGTAGGGCGTCGGGGTGTCGTAGAGGGCGTCGATGCCGCGGAGCAGGCGCTGGTACATCGCAGCCAGCTCGTCGCGCTCCTCCGGGGTGGTCGCCGCCAGGTCCGGGACGTGGCGGTGCGGCAGGAGGTGCACCTCGACCGGCCAGCGCGCGGCGAACGGCACGAACGCGGTGAAGTGCTCGCCGCGGAGGAGGACGCGCTCGCCGGCCTGCTCGAAGGCGAGGACGTCGGCGAACATCGACGGCCCGTAGCTGTCGAGCGAGGCGAGCAGGCGGGTCGTGCGCGGTGTGACGTAGGGGTAGGAGTAGATCTGCCCGTGGGGATGGTGCAGCGTGACGCCGATCGCCTCGCCGCGGTTCTCGAACGGGAAGACCTGCTGCACGCCGGGAAGGGCCGAGAGGGCGCCCACGCGGTCGGCCCAGGCCTCGACCACGGTCCGGGCGCGGGAGGCGCTGAGCGTGGCGAACGAGCCCTCGTGCTCGGGGCTGAAGCAGACGACCTCGCAGCGGCCGACACTGGTCAGCGTCCGGCCGAGCCCGAGAGTGCGCAGGTCCTCCAGGGAGGCGGGCGCGTCCGCGTCCTCGAGGAGCGGGCCGAAGGAGGGGGAGCGGTTCTCGAAGACGGCGACGTCGTAGCGGCTGGGCACCTCCGACGGGTTCGTCGGCGACGCCGGGGCGAGCGGATCGAGCTCGGCCGGCGGCAGGAACACGCGGTTCTGGCGCGACGCGGCGATGGAGACCCACTCGCCGGTCAGCACGTCCTGGCGCATCCGCGCGGTGGCGGGGCGGGGGTCGAGGTGGCGTGCGTCGGCGGCGCGCTCCGGGGGGAGGGTCGTGTCGGCGTCGTCGAAGTAGAGGAGCTCGCGGCCGTCGGCCAGCGTGTGCGGGCGCTTGACGACGCCGGCGGAGAGTGTGATCGCTTCGTTCATGGCAGGAGTCAGACTAGGGCCGCACCTTCGAAAAGGAAAGCTCGTTTTCCCTTTGACAAGTCCACCGGCCCGCGGGCACGATGGGCGGATGAGGACGGACGGCGAGCAGGAGTCCACGTCGGCGATCGAGCGCCGGCTGCGGCTGCGTCTGGCCGCCGAGAGCTCGGGCTTCGTCGGGGTCGCCCCGATGGCCGACATGCTCGGGGTCTCGGTCGTCACGGTCCGCTCCGATCTCGCCCTGCTCGCGAGCGAGGGCGTCCTCCAGCGGGTGCGCGGAGGGGCGATCCCGGCGCCGAGGCCCACCGGCGAGCGCTCGCTCGAGGAGGGCCTGAGCGCCGCCTCCGACGAGAAGGCCGCGATCGGCGAGGAGGCCGCCGCCTCCGTCTCCTCCGGGCAGAGCATCGTGCTCGACGTGGGCACCACACCGCTCGCCATCGCGCACGCGCTCGTGGCGCGGGAGGAGCTGCGCGACGTCACGGTGATCACGAACGGCCTCTCCACGGCGCTGGCGCTCGAGCCGGCCATCCCGCGCTTCACGGTCGTCGTCACCGGAGGCACTCTGCGGCCGCTGCAGCACTCGCTGGTCGAGCCGCTCGCGTCCGAGCTGCTCGAGCGGATCCGCGCCGACATCGCCTTCATCGGCTGCACCGGCGTGCACCCCGAGGCCGGCGTCACCAACGTCAACCTCCCCGAGGCGACCCTGAAGCGCCGGATGCTGCAGGCGGCGACCCGCCGGGTCGTGGTCGCGGACTCCTCGAAGCTCGGAGTGGTCGACCTCGGCCGGGTCGCCGCTCCCGACGAGTTCGACCGTCTGCTCACGGGGGCGGGCGCCGCCGACGGACTCGTCGCCGCTCTGGAGGAGGCGGGGCTCGCGGTCACCCGCTGCCGGGCGCTCGGCGAGCGCGTCAGTCCGTAGGATCGAGGAATGGCCGACTTCACCCCCGCCCCCGCCACCGGGCGCCAGTTCTCGCTCGACCTCACCGCCGAGGGACGCACCCTGCACGCCGTCGTGACGGAGGTGGCCGCAGCGCTGCGCCACCTCTCGGTCGACGGAGTGGAGATCACCGCCTCCTACCCGGAGAGCACCGTCCCGCCGTTCGGCTCGGGCATCGTCCTGATGCCCTGGCCCAACCGCGTGAAGGACGGGCGCTGGCACCACCGCGGCGAGACGCTCCAGCTCGCGATCACCGAGCCGAAGTACCACAACGCCATCCACGGCCTCCTGGTGAGCACCCCGTACCGCCTCGTCGACCAGGGCCCGTCCTTCGTCGAGCTGGCCGCGCCGGTCGTGCCGCAGGCGGGCTACCCGTTCCACCTCGAGACCTCGGTCCGCTACGAGCTGCAGGCCGACGGACTGAAGGTCGTCCACCGCGTCGTCAACGTCGGCGCCGACGAGGCACCCGTCGCCATCGGCACGCACCCCTTCCTCGCCATCGGCGACGTCCCGACCGACGAGCTCGAGATCACCGTCGACGCGGCGGCGCACATCGAGGTCGACGAGCGCCTCAACCCCACCGCGCAGAACCCGGTCGAGGGCACCGAGTGGGACCTCCGCTCCGGCCGCCGCATCGGCGACCTCGAGCTCGACGACGCCTGGGCCGACGTCCGGATGGTCGACGGCGAGAGCGTGCACGGCCTCCGCGCCGCGGACGGCCGCCGAGTGCTCCTCTGGGCCGACGCCTCGCACAACTTCATCCAGGTCTTCATCACCCGGATCTTCCCCGACGGCGACGACGTGAAGACCGCGATCGCCGTGGAGCCGATGACCGCTCCCGCCGAGGCGTTCAACAGCGGGCAGGGCCTGCGCTGGCTCGAGCCGGGCGAGGAGTGGACCGTCGCGTGGGGCATCCGCCACGAGGGGTTCCCCACCGCGTCATGACCACCCTCGCGGCGGTCGGGCGCGACGACGAGGCCAAGCGCGTCGCCCTCGTCCGGATGAAGCGGCTCGCCACGGGCCTGCTCGTGGTGATGGCCGTCGTCTTCGCCGTGTCGTTCGCCCTGCAGGAGCGCTACCCGTGGCTGCAGTGGGTCCGGGCCGCGAGCGAGGGCGGGATGGTCGGCGCGCTCGCCGACTGGTTCGCCGTGACAGCGCTGTTCCGTCGGCCGCTGGGCCTGCCGATCCCGCACACCGCGATCATCCCGACCAAGAAGGACGAGATCGGCGCGAGCCTCGCGCAGTTCGTCGAGGAGAACTTCCTCCGCGGCGCCATCGTGCGCGAGAAGCTCGACTCCTTCGGGATCGCCCGGCGGGCGGGGCTGTGGCTCGCCGAGCCGGAGAACGCGCACCGGGTCGGCGGCGAGAGCGCCGCGGCCGTCCGCTCGGCGATCGCCCTGCTGGACGACTCCGACGTGCAGCGCGTGATCGAGGCGCTGGCGCGGCGCCACCTCCTCGACCCGCAGTGGGGCCCGCCGCTGGGCTCGCTGGTGGGCAGCGTGGTCGAGGCGGGCCACCACCGGCGCCTCGTGGACACGCTGGTGGAGCAGGCGGAGGCGTGGCTGACCGCGAACCCGCAGAGCTTCACCCGCATGGTCAGCGGCCGCCTGCCGAGCTGGCTGCCCTCCGCGGTCAGCCGAGCGGTGGACGAGCGGCTGTACCGCGAGGCGCTCGTCTTCGTCGCCGCGGTGCGCGAGGACCAGGTGCACCCGTTCCGGATCGCGATCGACGGCTACCTCGCCACGCTGGCGCAGGATCTGGGCACCGACCCCGACCTGATCGCCCGGGTCGAGGAGATCAAGAACCGCGCCTTCGACAGCCCGCGCGTCCGCGAGCTCGCCGGGGACGCCTGGGAGGCGACGAAGGCCTCCCTCCTCGGCGCGATGGACGACCCGTCGAGCCCCCTCCGCGGCAGCATCGAGTCGATCGTGGTCGATCTGGGCCGCCGGCTCTCGACCGACGCCGGTCTCGCGGCGACCGTCGACTCCTGGATCGGATCGGTCGCGGCCAACCTGGTCGACCGCTACCGCACCGACATCGCCAGCATCATCGGCGACACCATCCACCGCTGGGACCCGCGCGAGACGTCCGAGAAGCTCGAGCTGCAGGTCGGGAAGGACCTCCAGTTCATCCGGATCAACGGCACCGTCGTGGGCTCCCTGGCCGGGCTGGTCATCTTCACCGTCGCGCACGCGCTGCTCGGCTCGTGAAGCGGGGCGCCCGGGCCCGCTCCGCAAGCCCTCGTCGGCGTCGGTGGTCGGGCGTACGGTCGCACCATGAGCGATGACAACACCACCGATCCCGATGTCAAGACCGAGGGCGACGTCCTCGGCGCCCGTGCCGACGACGGCAGCGACACCAGCGCCAGCAAGGACCCGTCCGACTGGGTCACCGGCGACGAGCCGATGACCGGCCCGCAGCGCAGCTACCTCGACACCCTCGCGCGCGAGGCGGGCGAGACCCTGCCCGCCGACCTCACCAAGGCCCAGGCCTCCGAGCACATCGACCGCCTGCAGTCCTCCACGGGCCGTGGCGACGGCAGCAACGGGCACGACTGATCCCGCCGGGGCGCCCCGGGGCTGAGCATCAGTCCCCGTCGGCGCCCCCGTCCGGGGCGCGCACACCGCGCCCCGACGTCCCTAGGGTTCCGTCATGGCGATCTCCCGCACCACGCGCAACGCCCTCGACCTCATCGACGCGATCCGGATCCCCGGCCGCATCGATCCCCGTCTGGCCCGGCAGGTGACCCTGTCCCTCCGCCAGCTCCTCGAATCCGGAGCCTTCGGCCCGAGCGAGCGGCTCCTCCGCCGCCGCGCGAGGAGGCTCCGCTCCCGCACCCGCGAGGCGGCCGCGTTCCGGCAGACGCGCCCGGCCGGCTGCACCGTCCAGCCCTGAGCCCGCTGAACGGAGTCGCTCCGCTGTGACCGGCGACGGGACAGACACCGTCTGCGCGGTCGTCTAGAGTTCCTGGCATCCGGTCCGCCGGATGCCCGCCGCAGTCTCCCGGCCGGTCGACAACGGAGTCGTCCCGGCGCGGGTCATCCCCCCATTCGCGCGTCGAACGCCCCGCTGGTTCCAGCACCCCGCTCCCTCCTCGAGAAGGGACTCCCGCGATGACGACCCGCGTCTCGCACACCGCGACGACCGTCCGCCTCGTCCGCTGGTACCGGATCGACTCCGACTGGCTCTCGGAGGTCGTCACCGGCCGCCTGCTCGAGCACCAGGACGGCCGCTGGCGCCTGCTCGTCGGCGAGAAGGTCCGCGACTACCCGGACGAGGTGTGGTCGCTCTGCCACGAGTGACGCCGTCGCGGTCTGCCGGGGCCCGGACGGGGCGTCAGAGGTAGAGGTAGTACGTCTTCGCGCAGTCCGTCGAGCAGAACGGATCGCGGCGGCGGGCCGGCCGGACGCGGCACGCCTCGCACAGCCGCGGCCGCCGCAGAAGAGCGCGGAGGAAGGTCAGCACTCCTGCACGGTAGTGGTGCGACCTGTCCGCGCCCTGGCACTGTCCGGAAAGCGCGACCAGGCGAGCGGGTGGTGGGCCCCGTCGGGCTCGAACCGACGACCCGCGGATTAGTGACGGTCTCCCTGCTTGCTCGTCCGTGATCTTATCCAAACCGGGGTGGACCGCCGAAGGCGCTTCTGCCCCTGAAACCACTGGGATCGAGAGCCTCCCGGCGGGGTGCCTGAGGAGCCTCCCGGCGGGGTGCCTGAGGAGCCTACGGCGGGGTGCCTGAGGAGCCGCTCGGCGCGGCTTGGATCAGCTCGGCGGGGCGTCATTGGAGGGGTTGATCCTCGGCCCCACGTAGTCGACTGGCGTCGGCCGAAGGCCGGGCGCGCTCGCGAGGCGTCCGGTCTCCACGACCTCAAAGGTGGCGCTCACCTGTTGATCGATCATCTCGAGAACGTGCATCCCATCGATGAGCTTGCCGCGGCTAGAGACAACGATGACGACAGGCAACCGCATCGGGCTCTCCGCAGTCTCGATCGGTACTGTCGTCCGCATCGCGAACAGAGGGTCGCCGTGCTTCACTGCGCGGTCGGCAGTCAGCTACGTCCACGGCTCCCCGCGGATGTGCTGTTCCCACGGCGCTCCACCCTCGAGTTCCAATCCGAAGGTCACTTGGTGTCCTTCGCGAAGAACGACGGAGGCTTGCCCTAGACCCCTGTGCTTGTCAGCGATGTCCAAGTCGTGAAGATGAACAAAGATGCCCCCTTCGACTGGCTCGCCACACAGCCGCGTCGCTCTGGTTGGCCGCGGGTTTCCAGCCTTAAGAGGTGAGTCGGTCGCTCAGGCACTCGAGCGTGACCACGACGGACACGATCTAGGCACACCTCTACGCGACCGACTACACCTCGCAGGTCGCCCTCTTTGACGCCTTCGAGGCTCGCTAACCAACTAGAGGAAGCGAGCGTCGGCACTCCATCGGCCGACCTCGGCAAGTCGCTCCACGTTCGCATCGAACCGTTTCGTGGCTGACGCGATCTTGCGCTGCTGCTCAAAGTCTAAGGCGCCATCGGCCGTCACAGGGACTGCAATTTCCAGCTCCTTGACTCGCGTGGCGAATAGCTTTGCTTCATACAAGAAGCCGCCAGCGGTTACTGCGCTCTGAAGCGCGATTGACAGGTAGTCCAAGTCAAACAGGTTTGGCTTGATAGGATACACAGCAATCACGTCATCGGTGAGGAGGCATCCGGGCGGTCGGACGAATACCTTGCCAACGGAGGCGCCATTGGCGTTGACGGTTACGGAGGAGCGGTCCTCAATTGGATAAGCGGGAACCTTCTTCTTGTTGCGGCCAACCTTTGTGTGTTCGCTCAGCCAGGTCTTGCTGACTGACCCCTTGGTGATATAAGGGTTCTTGAAGCACGAATATACGATCACCTCGTCGCCATCCTCGTCGGTTGGCGGATGCTCTTGAATCTGCTTCGTCGTGATTCGAGTACCTGATTTGACTTCAAACCACTCGGGGTCCGACAGTGATATTGTTACCGTCTCGCCCGCAGTGAGTTCTTCGAGTTCCAGGCGCACTTCGTCCAGATCACGCGATAGTTCATCTAGCGTTGCGCGTGTGTCCTCAATGAATTCGCTTCGCTTGAGCGGCGCAGTGGACTCCCCAAGATCAACAAGTTCATCGTCGCTCCAGAAGCGCATCACGTCCCAGCGACTATCGATGCCGAAGGCGTTAGCATTGACAATCTTCACGATGGAAGAAGCGTCTGCGGAAGTTGCGTCGCCGTTGTCACGCTCTACGAAGGCTTCGGCGATGTCAGCTAGATCGTTGTCGTCCGGCGTGGGCGTCCGACGCCAGTCGAGGGACTCCCCAATCGAGCGAGCGATACCACAAAAGACGGGCGGGCGACTATCGACCGCGGTGTGCCGGCGTTCGAGTACAAGAATGTAGGTTTTCTGCGCTGTGTTGAAGAATGTGTTTCGCGGCAATTGTATTGACGCTAAGATATTGCAGTCTTCGAGGAGCTGCTGCTTCGGACCTCGCTCGGTCCTGTTCAGAAGGCCTTGGGGAACGATTACGAACGCGCGCCCGCCCGGCTTCAACGCTCCTGTGACATATCGAATGAACAAGGCTTCGACGCCGAGACCCGCGCGGTCGTAGTACTCCTTTAGTATTTTCCCGTTCCGGGGACCTGATACCTGCTTGATGGCGTCCTTGTAGACGGCGCTGCCCCGGGTGACGTACGGAGGGTTGGTGAGGACCACTGATACGGAGTCAATCGGTGGCTGCAGAAGCGACCCGAGCGTCTTACTGTCGTCCATTAAGACAAATGATTCGGCCATGGCTTTGCCCAATGCGGTCATGGTGGTTGACGGGTCGCGAACCATCTCGGCTAGGTGAATCAGCATGTTTGCTTTTGCGAGAATGTGGAGGTCGGCATCAATGTCGACCCCGATAGTCCGAATGCGGCGGCTAGGCTTCCCGTTCTTGATCGAGAGGTTCCCCTCCAGTGCGTCGGGCCACATAAGAGGCTCGAGCAGGAATCCGCCGACCCCTGCCGCCGGGTCGAGCACTACGTCGCCATCGTTCAACTTGTTGAGCTGAGCCATCGATACCATAGGCTTCACAACGTTCCGCGGCGTAAAGAATTGCCCCAGTCTTTGCAGGCGAGCTGACTTCCGAAGGAACGTCTCGTAAAGTCTTAGCTTGAACTCTGGGTCGATTCGTGTCAGTGGCCCGAAGTTGTTGAAGGCTGTGATGACTGCTCTGAAGGTATTGTTGTATGACTCATGAGTTTTACTTCCGCTTTGCAGAAAGACGAAGCCGTTTATGATCGAGGTCTTGGAAACAACTGTTTTGAGTCCAAAGAGAGCCGGAACTGAGGGATCGTCGCAGATTGTATTGTCCGGGAAGATCGACTTGATTTTGGGTCTGATCTGATTGACGTAGTACTCGACTTCGGTCAACCCGTTGTTCGATTTGAAGGTCGCGGAGTCGCCGACGAGCGAGTAGAAGTTCAAGTTCGCTGGTAGCACGGAGTTCGGGAGGTTGTCGCTGAGGAATTTCAGCATGAAGATTTCGACGAATGTCAGCAGGCATTCCTTTGGTTCGGCCTTCGTCGCGTGCCAGATCAGCTGCCACACCTTCTCTGCGAGTGGCGTCGGGTCGATCGGGGTCGTAGCGGTGCCCTGGAGTAGGTCCTCAAGGATGCCTGGCGTGAAGCTGCGGTCGTCGGCAAGCTCGACGATGAACCCTGCTGACGCGCTCATTACCACGTCGACGTAGGAGGTTCGAGTGCTGTCCGTAGTGAATGCCACCGTCGCTCCGACCGCCAGCGCTGACAGGAGAGCCTGCTCCTGCGCGGCGAGCAAACGCTTCTCTGCACCCACGCCGGAGAATTCGTGCGGCTTCTTGTGCTCGCCGATGGCAACGGGGGTGGGCCGCGTGTCGTCGCGTCTCAAGTACACCGTGTCCGGTTTGAGGGAGGCGGGCTTGACGGGAGCCTTGTATACGGTCGCAGTGAACGGGTGGCTAGAGGGAAGCTCAAGCGAAAGCCCCGCCGCTTTGAGTGCTGCCAGCGATGTCGCACCGACATTCAGTAACTCGAACGAACCGAACGTCTCCCCGCGCAGCTTGCCGGTTGCCAGGTACCCACGCTGGTTCAACTCTTCATTCGTCACATCCAAGAAGCTACCAACCCCGACGCTCGGGCTTGGACGCCACGCACTGCGCCGAGGGGTTTCGGAGGGATTCGTTCGTCGACTGGCAGGGCCGCCGGCAAGGACCCTCGCGCCGTAACTGGTGGGCCCCGTCGGGCTCGAACCGACGACCCGCGGATTAAAAGTCCGCTGCTCTGCCAACTGAGCTAGAGGCCCGCGCGCTCCAGGGTAGCGGGCCGCGGACCCCCGCGGAGCAGGCGACGAGCCCCGGGGAGACGGACCCGTTCCGCGCGGGCATACCCGCCCAGCCGCGGGCGTTACCCTCCTCGAACCCCCTACGGAGCGCGAGCGCGAGACCGCTCGCGCGCACGACCGCGGAAGGCGGCCCCATGACAGACGGCTTCCACAAGCCGACCAAGTTCCCCTCCCACGTCTTCGAGGCGTTCCAGGGAGGAGAGGACCCGGCGCAGATCAGCCGTGTCGCCCACGAGACCGCGATCGCGCTGCTGAGCCGCGTCCGGAACGACCCCGACCCGGTGGTCATCGACCGCCTGGTCGAGTACACCGACCACAACGGCATCGACGCGCTCGCCGAGCTTTGGGCGCGCTCCAGCGCGGCGAGCCTGCCGGGCGCCCTCTGGCGGATCTACCTGCTGCGGCTGGTCATCCGGCAGGACCCGGAGAGCACGAGCTTCCTCTACCAGCGCGGAGTCGAGCTGTCCGCCACGATCGACCCGGTGGTCGCCGGAGCCAGCACTCCCACGGGGCCGGCCGAGATCACCGAGCTGGCCGACCGGATCCTCCGCGGCGTCTTCGACGGCGACTTCGCGGTGGCACTGGACCGCGCCGCGGCGTTCTGCCGCGTGAGCGCCTCCGGAGCCGTCTCGGTCGCCGACGACGTGGAGCCGGTGAACCCCGCCCGGGCGAGCGAGCTGACCACCCGCGCCCTGCGCCTCTCGACCACCGCGGCCGAGCTCGTGAGCTGCGCGCGGCTGTGGCGGAGCGACTCCCTGGAGTGACGCGCAACCCGCGTTCACCCACTGCGAACGCCGCTCGCCGCCACCGCGGAGGCCTTTGGTAGACTGGCGGAAGCCGGATCGCAGTAACCCCGGGCTCCACTTATAGCCGCTTCGAGCGGCCTCGCGCCGAGAGGCGTTCCTGCGGTCCGGCCCCTTCTCTGCTCGCATCGCCGCCACGGTGCGCGAGGCGAGGGCCCAGGAGGAGTCGATCCTCGCCCGAGTCCCCACAGACAGGCGCCAGCGGAATGAAGAACAGCAGAGCTCTCCGGATCGGCGCGCGCGTCTGGGCGGGGGCGGGGCTGCTGGTCGTCGCCGCCCTCTACCTCCTCGCCGCGCCGAGCGTCGACGACGCGGAGGGCGCCCAGTTCGCCGCGGGGGTCTCGCTCTCGCAGGGCACGGTGATGCGCGTCCTCGCGGTCCTCGACGTGCTCGCCGGGCTCTGGGTCCTCATCCGCCCGCGCAGCTATCCGGGCACCACCGCTGCGGCTGTGGCCGTGATCTCGCTCTGGCTGGCCCCCCGGCTGGGCGACCCCGCGCTCGTGCCGATCGGCACGTTGGCGCTGGATGTCCGATTCGTGACGCATCCGATCGAGGTGTCGGTCGTCGTTGCAGGCCTGGCCGTGACAGCCTTCTGGATGACGCGGAATCTTTCAGCCCGGGCGCGGGCGAGGCGGGGCTGATGACGGACGACACCACTGCGGAGGCGGCTGTCCTCCTCGAGCGCATCGCCGGGGGAGAGCAGGCCGCGTTCGCCGCGCTCTACGACCAGATGGCCGGCCGGGTCCTCGGCCTGATCATCCGCGTCCTCGTCGACCGCTCCCAGTCCGAGGAGGTGGCCCAGGAGGTCTTCCTCGAGATCTGGCAAACCGCTGGGCGTTTCGCTCCGAATAAAGGAAGCGCGACGACCTGGATCCTCACGATGGCACACCGCAGGGCCATCGACAGGGTCCGCGCGGCTCAAGCCGGCCGTGATCGGGACATGCGCATCGGAATCCGAGACCTCGGACGCGACTACGACCAGGTCTCTGAGCAGGCGGAGGTGTCCCTCGAGCACGAGAAGGTCGCGGCCGCCATGGGCCGCCTGACGGAACTGCAGCGGCAGGCGCTGCAGCTCGCTTACTACGGCGGATACTCGCACAGCGAGATCGCGGGGATCCTGCAGTGCCCCGTGGGAACCGTCAAGACACGCCTGCGTGACGGAATGATCAGACTTCGAGAAGAGATGGGGGTGGCCCTGTGAACGATGAGCGACTCCCCGACGGGATGGACGACCCGCGCGATCTCGCGGCGGGTCACGCACTGGGCATCCTGACGCCCGAGGAGCAGGAGCGCTACGAGCGCTTCCTCTCCGAGCACCCGGAGGCGCGCGGCGAGGCCGACGCGTTCGCCGAGGTGGCGGAGGCGCTGGTCGCCGACGCACCCGCCGTGGAGCCCTCGCCGGGCTTCAAGGCCGACCTGATGGCGCTCATCGCCACCACTCCGCAGCTGCCGCTGGAGGAGCCCGACGAGGACCACGAGGCGCCCGCCGCGCCCCGTCTGGTCCCTGTCGCCTCCGAGGGCGAGCGGAGCGGTCCGACGGCTCGCCGGGACGGTGGCGGCAGCGCCGCGAACCGCGCCCGGAGCCGCTGGTTCGCCCGCCCCGCGGTCTACCTCTCGGCGGCCGCGGCCGCCGCGGTGATCGTGGTCGGCGGAGTGACCCTTCCGCCGCTGCTCTCGTCCGGCCCCGGCCAGACGCAGCAGCAGACGGCTCTGGAGCAGATCCGCAGCGCCCCCGACGCGCAGGAGACGACCGGCACGGTCGCCACCGGCGAGCAGGCGACGCTGGTCTGGTCGAGCTCGCTCGGCCGCTCCGCCCTCGTGGTGGACGACCTGGCGCCGCTGCCGGAGGACAAGACCTACGAGCTCTGGTACATCGGCTCATCCGGTCCGGTCGCCGCAGGGACGTTCGACGGGGGAGAGGGCAGCACCGTGGCCCCGCTCGAGGGGAGCCTGACCGAGGGCGGAGTCGTCGCCGTGACGGTCGAGGACGCCGGCGGCTCGCCGACTCCGACCACCGATCCGATACTGGCGATCGACATCGCCTGACGGCCCGAGCACGAGAAGAGCCGCACTCCGATGACGGAGTGCGGCTCTTCTCGTTCCCGGAGGGAACGCGGTGGAACGAGAGCGAGCCGCGACCCCGGAGGGACGCGGCTCGCTCTCGTCTGCGGCGGATCAGCCGAAGCGGCCCGAGACGTAGTCCTCGGTCGCCTGGACGGACGGCCGCGAGAACATCGTCGCGGTGTCGTCGTACTCGATGAGCTTGCCCGGCTTGCCGGTGCCCGCGATGTTGAAGAACGCGGTGCGGTCCGAGACGCGCGAGGCCTGCTGCATGTTGTGGGTCACGATGACGATCGTGTAGTCGTTCTTGAGCTCCTCGATGAGGTCCTCGATCGCGAGGGTCGAGATCGGGTCGAGGGCGGAGCAGGGCTCGTCCATCAGGAGGACGTCGGGGGAGACGGCGATCGCGCGGGCGATGCACAGACGCTGCTGCTGGCCGCCGGAGAGACCGGAGCCCGGCTTGTCGAGGCGGTCCTTCACCTCGTTCCAGAGGTTCGCGCCCTGGAGCGAGCGCTCGACGAGCGCGTCCGCGTCCGACTTCGAGATGCGGCGGTTGTTGAGCTTCACGCCGGCCAGCACGTTGTCCCGGATGGACATCGTCGGGAACGGGTTGGGGCGCTGGAAGACCATGCCCACCTGCCGGCGGACCTGCACCGGGTCGACGCCCGGGCCGTACAGGTTGTTGCCGTCGATAAGGACCTCGCCCTCGACGTGCGCGCCGGGGATGACCTCGTGCATGCGGTTGAGCGTGCGGAGGAAGGTCGACTTGCCGCAGCCGGACGGGCCGATGAAGGCGGTGACCGTGCGGGGCTCGATGGCGAGCGAGACGCCCTCCACCGCGAGGAACTGGCTGTAGTAGACGTTGAGGTCGTTGACCTCGATGCGCTTGGACATTGCTTCCTTCGGGGATTCCGGCCGGAGCCGAGTGGTGGGTGTCAGCGGCCGAGCTTGGGGGCGAAGATCTTCGCGATCAGGCGGGCGACCAGGTTCAGCGCCATGACGATCAGGATGAGGGCCAGCGCGCCGGTCCAGGCCCGGTTGAGGAACGCCTCGGCGTCGGGGCCCTGGTTCGCGTACTGCGTGTAGACGAAGACCGGGAGGGTCATCATCCGCTCGCTGAAGAGGTCGTAGTTCATCGACGCGGTGAAGCCGGCGACGATGAGCAGCGGGGCGGTCTCGCCGATGACGCGGGCGATCGCGAGGGTGATGCCCGTCGTGATGCCGGCGATGGAGGTCGGCAGCACGATCTTGACGATGGTCAGCCACTTCGGCACGCCCAGGGCGTAGGACGCCTCGCGCAGCTCGTTCGGGACCAGCTTCAGCATCTCCTCCGACGAGCGGACGACCACGGGGATCATCAGCACGGCGAGGGCGATCGAGCCGGCGAAGCCCATCCGGACGCCGGGGCCGAGGAGCAGCGCGAAGAGCGCGTACGCGAACAGGCCCGCGACGATGGAGGGGATGCCCGTCATCACGTCGACGAAGAAGGTGATCGCCCGGGCGAGGTGGCCGCGGCCGTACTCGACGAGGTAGATCGAGGTGAGCAGGCCGATCGGCACCGAGATCAGCGCGGCCATGGCCGTGATCTCGAGCGTGCCGATGATCGCGTGGAGGGCGCCGCCGCCCGCGTCGATGACGTTGCGCATCGACGAGGAGAAGAAGAGCGGATCGAACCGCGCGACTCCGTTGGAGACGACCGTGTAGAGCAGGGAGATCAGCGGGAGCAGCGCGATGATGAACGCGGTCGCGACCAGCGAGGTCACGAGGCGGTCGACAGCCTTGCGGCCGCCCTCGACCAGGCGCGAGACCACGTAGATGGCGACGTCGAAGAGGACGGTGCCCCAGAAGATCGCGCCGACGAGGCTGAAGTCGTTCATCATGCCGGCCGCCTGGAGGATCAGGAAGACGGCGGCGAACACGACCCAGCTGCCGACGAGCAGCATCCAGGGAGTGCCCTTGGGCAGCTTGCCCGCCTGCAGCGAGAAGGGCATCGACGAGGTGGCGGCGGACATCAGTTGGCTCCCGAGAAGGCCTTGCGGCGGTTGACGATGAACCGCGCGACCGAGTTCACGACGAGGGTGATGACGAAGAGGATGAGGCCCGAGGCGACGAGGACGTTGACGCCGACTCCGCTCGCCTCCGGGAACTGCAGCGCGATGTTCGCGGCGATGGTGTTCGAGTTCTGCGAGGTGAGCAGGAGGAAGGAGACGACCGTCGCGGGCGAGAGCACCATCGCGACGGCGAGCGTCTCGCCGAGGGCCCGGCCGAGGCCGAGCATGGCGGCCGAGACGATGCCCGGGGCGCCGAAGGGCAGGACGGCCATGCGGATCATCTCCCAGCGGGTCGCGCCGAGCGCGAGCGCCGCCTCCTCGTGCAGGCGCGGGGCCTGGAGGAAGATCTCGCGGCAGACCGCGGTGATGATCGGGATGACCATGACGGCCAGCACCACCGAGGCGGTGAGGATCGTCTTGCCGGTGCCCGACGCCTGGCCGCCGAAGAGCGGGAACCAGCCGATGTTCACGTTGAGGAAGAGGTAGAAGGGCTGCACCATCGGCGCCAGCACGGTCGCGCCCCAGAGGCCGAAGACCACCGAGGGGACGGCGGCGAGGAGGTCGACCACGTAGCCGAGGGCCATCGCGATGCGGCGCGGCGCGTAGTGCGAGATGAAGAGGGCGATCGCGATCGAGAGCGGCAGGGCGATCACCAGGGCGATCACCGCCGACCAGACCGTGCCGAAGACCAGGGGGCCGACGTAGGCCCAGAAGCTCGTCGCGTCGCCGGGGAGGCTGCCGGCCGGCGCGGTGAACGCGGGGATCGACTGCGCGATGAGGAAGATCGCGACGGCGGCGAGGACGAGGAGGATGAGGGAGCCGGCGGCGACGGTCGAGATCGAGAAGACCCGATCTCCGACACGCACCTTCGCCTTCGGGCGGACGACGGTCTCAGTTGCCATTCCAGGGGACTCTCTTCAGACGAGGGGGTTCGGCGGGGCGCACAGGGAGATGCTAGGGCTCGGAGGGGGCGTCCGGTGGGTCGAGCCCGGCACAGGCGGGGCCCGTCCCGCGGATCGTGCTGCGAGACGGGCCCTGCCGGTGGGACTACTTGATCGACTCGATCGCGGTGGCGACGGTCGAGGCGAGCTCGGAGCTCAGGGGAGCGGAGCCGGCCTGAGCGGCGGCGGCCTCCTGGCCCTCCTCGCTCGCGACGTAGGAGGCGAAGGACTTGACGACCTCGCCCTTGTCGGCGTCCGCGTACTCCTGGCACACGATGAGGTAGCTGACCAGGACCATCGGCCAGGCGTCCGCCTCGGTGCCGGTGCGGTCGATCTTGATCGCGAGGTCGTTGTCCTCGCGGCCCTCGGCGATGGGCGAGGCGGCGACGACCGCCGCGGCTCCGTCGGCCGAGATGGTCGAGAACGCGTCGCCGACCTTCAGCTGCGCCATGTCCATGCCCTGGGCGCCGGACTCGTCGGCGTAGCCGATCGTGTTGGTGCCGTTCTTGACCGCGTCGACGACACCCGAGGTGCCCTTGGCGCCGTCACCGCTCTGGTACGGGAAGGTCTGCGCGGCAGGAGCGTCCCAGACGTCGCTCGCGGTGGCCGCGAGGTAGTCGGTGAAGTTCTGCGTGGTGCCCGAGTCGTCCGAGCGGTGCACGGAGGTGATGTTCGCCGACGGGAGGGTCGCGTCGGGGTTCAGGGCCTTGATCTCCGGGGCGTCCCAGGAGGTGATGGTGCCCTTGAAGATGCCCGCGATGGTGGCCGCGTCGAGCTTGAGCTCGTCGACGCCCTCCACGTTGAAGATGACCGCGATCGGCGAGATGTAGACCGGGAGGTCGATCGCCTTGGTGTCGGGGGCGCAGGCGGCGAAGGTGCCCGCGAGCTCCTCGTCCTTGAGCGCGGAGTCGGAGCCGGCGTAGTCGGCGGCGCCGTCGATGAAGTTGGTGCGGCCGGCGCCGGAGCCCTGCGGGTCGTAGTTGACCGTGACCTCGGGGTTCGCGGTCTGGAACGCGGCGGCCCAGGTGGTCTGCGCGGTGCCCTGAGCGGACGAGCCGATCCCGGTGATGGTGCCGGAGAGCGTGGAGGTGGTGGCGGAGCCGGAGCTGCCGCCTGCGGCCGGTGCCTCGTTGGCAGCGCAGGAGGTCAGCGTGATCGCTGCGACGGCGGCGACGACGGCCGCCTGGCCGAGACGCGAGAATCTCACAAGTATCCCTTTCGGGTAGGAAAGCGTGGAAAACAGAACAGGGCCTGGTGCAGCCCGCGAGCGAGAGTACGGAGGGGTCGTGTCCTGGCACCGACCGCTCGGTGAACGCGCGGTGAACGGGTCCGCCTCGGGGATTGCGGAGCGCCGGGGCGGCGGGGAAGGCGCGGTGCGTCGGGCGCGTCCCGGCGGCGCGACCGGCCCGGTGCGGACGGACCCGTCGAGCCGGTCACGCAGCGCGCCCGGGCGGTCAGGCCAGCGGCGTGTGCGTCTCGATCGCGACGATGCCGGATCCGGGATGACCGGTGGAGAGGTGCACCACGGCGAAGCCCCCGGTCGGGAGCGCTGCCGCCTCGTCGAGGTAGGCGCCGAGAGGGGTCGCCGTGGCGAGGGCGATCTCGCGCAGGATCTCGGGGATCACCGGCCGGTGGCTGCAGAGGACGGCGGTGCGGCGGGCGCGGACCCGCTTGCCGACCAGGGCGCGGACGTCGGCGGTGCCCTGCTCGTGCGCCTCCTGGCTGAGGTCGTCGCGCAGCTTGACCGGCTTCCTGACCAGACCGGACAGCGGGGCGATGGTCGACCGGCAGCGCTTGGCGGTGCTCGAGACGAGGCGGCGCGGGCGCCAGGCGGCCACGGCCTGAGCGGCGGCAGCGGCCTCGACCCGGCCGCGCCCGGTGAGGCGGCGGGTGGAGTCGCGGCCGTCCCAGGAGGAGGCGGGCACCGCCTTCGCGTGCCGCAGGACCACGATCGCGAAGGTCTCGAGCGCACCGCGTGCGGCTATCCGGGCGAACTCGTCGACGATCGTCACGTCGTGCGGATAGGTCAGGTAGCTCCGGGCCCGCTTGAGCGTCACCCACTCGAGCGCCTCGACCTCGTCGTTCGGGAGGAAGTCGGATGCCAGGACGGCCTTCTCGGTCACCTGCGCCGCCCAGTAGTAGACGGCCTTCGGGCGCCCGCTCGGCAGCGTGTACTCGGTGCACCCTAGCGGCACCCCGAGCGCCACCGAGAGCCCGGTCTCCTCGCGGATCTCGCGGACCGCGGTCTCCGGGAGGGACTCGCCCGCGTCGACCTTGCCCTTGGGCAGGCTGACGTCCCGGCGGTGCGGCCGGTGGATCACGAGGATGTGCGGGCGGCCCTCGATGATCCGCCAGCACACCGCTCCTGCTGCGTAGACGGTGCCCGTCACGGGCGTCAGCGGCTGGAGGCCCGGTTGGCGGACCGTGTCGCCGCGCGCTTGCGATGGGTGATGTGCTGCATCAGCTGGTTCTGCAGGTCGGCGAGCGGTGCGCCCTCCTCGTCGAGGTGGTGCCGCGTCCAGTCGCCGTCCGGGCCGAGCCACCAGGAGGCGGTCCGCTCGTCCATCGCCCGCTCGAACATGTCGTCGATCTCGCTGAGGTGCGCCGGCTCGACGATCCGCACCAGAGCCTCGACGCGGCGGTCGAGGTTGCGGTGCATCATGTCGGCGCTGCCGATGAAGACGTCCGGCTCGCCGCCGTTGACGAAGCTGAAGATGCGGGAGTGCTCGAGGTAGCGGCCGAGGATCGAGCGCACGCGGATGGTCTCGGAGAGCCCCTCCTGGCCGGGCTTCAGCCCGCAGATGCCGCGCACCCACACGTCGACCGGCACGCCGGCCTGGCTGGCGCGGTAGAGCGCGTCGATCACGGACTCGTCGACGATCGAGTTGACCTTGATCCGGATGCCCGAGGGCCTTCCCGCGCGGGCGTTCTCGGTCTCGGCGGCGATCCGCTTGAGCAGGCCCTTCCTCAGGTGGCGCGGCGCGACGAGCAGGCGCTTGAACTTCTTCTCGATCGCGTAGCCCGAGAGCTCGTTGAACAGACGCGTGAGGTCCTTGCCGACCTCGGGGTCGGCCGTCAGGAGTCCGAGGTCCTCGTAGATGCGCGAGGTCTTCGGGTTGTAGTTGCCGGTGCCGATGTGGGAGTAGTGGCGGAGCACTCCGCCCTTCTCCTGGCGGATGACGAGCGCGAGCTTGCAGTGGGTCTTCAGCCCGACGAGCCCGTAGACCACGTGCACGCCCGCCTTCTCGAGCTTGCGGGCCCACGAGATGTTCGCCTGCTCGTCGAAGCGCGCCTTGATCTCGACCAGGGCGAGCACCTGCTTGCCCGACTCGGCCGCGTCGATGAGCGCCTCGACGATGGGGGAGTCGCCCGAGGTGCGGTAGAGCGTCTGCTTGATCGCGAGCACGTCCGGATCGGCCGCCGCCTGCTCGAGGAACGACTGCACGCTCGTCGCGAAGGACTCGTAGGGGTGGTGAAGGAGCACGTCGCCGCGGGAGACGGCCTTGAAGACGTCCTGCCGCTGGTTGGGCTCGCTGGGCGAGAGCTGCACCGCCGTCGTCGGGACGTGATTGGGGTACTTCAGGTCCGGGCGGTCGATCTTCTGCAGGCTGAAGAGCCCGCTGAGGTCGAGTGGGGCCGGGAGCTTGTAGACCTCCTGCGTCGTGATGTCGAGCTCGCGGACCAGCAGGCCCAGCGTCTCGTCGTCCATGTCGTCGGTGACCTCGAGGCGGATGGGCGGGCCGAACCGGCGGCGCAGCAGCTCCTTCTCGAGGGCCTTGATCAGGTTCTCGGTCTCGTCCTCGTCGACCTCGACGTCCTCGTTGCGCGTCACCCGGAACACGTGGTGGTCGAGGATCTCCATGCCGGGGAACAGGTCGTCCAGCTGGTTGGCGATCAGGTCCTCGAGCGAGATGAACCGCATCGGCTCGCCCGGCGCCGCGACTCCGGCGATCCGCACGAAGCGGGGGAGCATCTGCGGCACCTTGAGGCGCGCGAACTCGACCTTCTGCGTCTTCGGGTTCCGCACCCGCACCGAGAGGTTGAGCGAGAGGCCGGAGATGTAGGGGAACGGGTGCGCCGGGTCGACCGCGAGCGGCATCAGCACAGGGAACACCTGGGCCGAGAAGTAGTCGTCCAGCACGGTGCGCTCGGCGTCGCTCAGCTCGTCCCAGCGGACGAGGTCGATGCCGCCGTCGCGCAGGGCGGGCTCGACGAGCTCCTTGAACGCTCGGGAGTGGCGCTGCTGCAGCAGGTGCGCCTTCTCCGAGATGTCGGTCAGCACGTCGACCGGCACGCGGCCGATGTTCGTCGGCAGGGCGAGCCCCGTGAGGATGCGGCGCTTGAGGCCGGCGACCCGGACCATGAAGAACTCGTCGAGGTTGGACGAGAAGATCGCCAGGAAGTTCGCCCGCTCGAGCGCCGGAACCAGCGGATCCTCCGCGAGCTCGAGCACGCGCTGGTTGAACGCGAGCCAGCTCAGCTCCCGGTCGAGGTAGCGGTTGTCGGGGAGGAGCGGGTCCGAGTGCTCCTCCTCGTCGTCGAAGTCGTCGTCGAGGTCATCGCTGAGACCGTCTTCGAGAAGCAGGTTGTCGCCGTCCATGCGACCATCCTGGCACCGCGTCCGTCCGCTCCGCGCCGCCGCTCGTGAATGCCGGATGAACGGGGCCGGGGGAGGCCCTGTGGAGGAGTGCCGGCTCAGCGCAGCGGCGCGGCGCGCTGCAGGTACTGCACGTCGACGGAGGCGTCCGTGAACCCGAGCGAGCGGTAGAGCGCCACCGCCGACCGGTTCTCGGCCTCGACGTAGAGGTCGGCCGTGGTGCAGCCGCGCTCGAGCATCCGCGCGAGCCCGGCGTTCAGCAGGGTGCGGCCGAGTCCCCGTCCGGCCGCCTCGGGGGCGACCCCGAGGACGTAGATCTCGCCGGTCGTCGATCCGGGCTCGATCTTGAGCCAGTCGTAGCCGAGGAGCGTGCCGTCGGCGTCGCGGAGCAGGAGGAAGTCGCCCTCGTCGAACCACGGCTCGGCGCGGCGGGCCGCCAGGTCCTCCTCCGTCATCCGCCCCTGCTCGGGGTGCGCGGCGAAGATCCGCGCGTTCAGGGCGATCCACTCGGCCGGAGCGAGGTCGCGGGCGTCCGAGAGGACAACGCCCTCGGGGACGCGGACCTCGGGGGCGGCGAGCGGCTCGAGCTCGAGGTGCAGGAGGGTGCGCACCGGGGCGAAGCCGTGGGAGGCCGCGAGGGCCCGGGCGGCGGGGTGGTCGCCGTGCGCCCAGGCGAGCAGGCCCGTCCGCCCGCTCGCGAGGACCTGCTCCAGGGTCGCGGTGCCGAAGCCGACCCCGCGCCACTCCGGATCGACGACGAACTCCAGCTCGCCCTGCCCGAGGATCGCCGCCGCCACGACCACGTCGGCGCGCAGCCCCACGAGGAGGGTGCGCGAGCCGGCCCGGGCGTCGACGAGGGTCTGATCGCTGAAGGGGGGCTGGTGGTCGAACCAGGCGGCGCGCCCGATCAGGTGCTCGAGGCCGGCCGCCACCGCGGGATCGGCCAGATCCTCAACGGACAGGTTGAGCGACTCGCTCATTGTCCTCTTCGTACACGTTGAAGCGGTATCCGACGTTGCGGACCGTGCCGATCAGCGACTCCAGGTCGCCGAGCTTCGCGCGGAGGCGCCGCACGTGCACGTCGACCGTGCGGGTGCCGCCGAAGTAGTCGTAGCCCCACACCTCGCTCAGCAGCTGCTCGCGGGTGAAGACGCGCGAGGGGTGCGTGGCGAAGAAGCGGAGGAGCTCGAACTCCTTGAAGGTGAGGTCGAGCGGGCGCCCGTGCACCTTGGCGGAGTAGCTTGCCTCGTCGATCACGACGCCCGAGGCCTGGATGCGCGAGGTCGACTGCTCCCGCGCCAGCCGGCCGATCACCAGGCGGATGCGGGCGTCGACCTCGGCGGGGCCGGCCGAGTCGAGGATGACGTCGTTGACGCCCCAGTCGGCCGAGACGGCCGTGAGCCCGCCCTCCGTGAGGATCAGGATGAGGGGGACGTTGATGCCCGTGGTCGTGAGGATCTTGCAGAGCGACTTGGCGCTGGCGAGGTCCTGCCGCGCGTCGACCAGGATCAGATCGCAGCTCGGGGCGTTCACGAGCTGGGCGGGCTCCGCGGGGATCTGCCGGGTCCGGTGGCTGAGGAGCCCCAGTGCGGGGAGCACCTCGGCGCCTCCCGCCGAGGTCAGTATCAACAACTGCGCCACGGATCCTCCAGAACTGGTCTGCCCGCAATACTAGCGGCGGGCCGGGAGGGGCGTCCGCCTGGGGCACAATTGTCGGATGGGCAGGGATCGGGTGGGCATCGGAGTCGTCTGGGCGCTCGCACTCGCGGGCTCCGTGCTGACGCTGGCGATCGCCGCTCCGGAGTCCCGGCAGCTCTGGCTCGCGCTGACGTTCGGCGGCTGCGTGCTCGCGACCTTCGCGGTGCAGCTCGCCGTGGCCCGCGCCGAGGGGTACCTCCTCCGCGCGATGACGAGCATCGTCGGAGCGATGGCCGTGGTCGCGGTCGCGAGCGGGATCGCCCTCCTCCTCCCCGCCTGAGCAGTCGCGCCCTCCCGTCCCGAGCGCCCGGATCCGCACCGCCTGAGCGGCCGCGTCCGCCCCGCCCCGGCGTCGGAGGCGGCGGGTAGGATGAGCGCATGCTTCTCGCCCTGGAACTCTTCTACCTCGGTCTGCTCGGGCTCGCCTCCCTCGCCATCGCGTGGGTCTCCGGCGTGGTCGTCTACAAGCTCTACCGCGGCCAGCGCTAGCCGCCGCCGGAGCCCGAGTGATCTCGCTTCCGTCGGGCCTGCCGCCCGAGCTCGTCCCGCTGTCCTGGCTGCTCGGCGTCTGGGAGGGCTCGGGCGTCATCGACTACACGATCGGCGACGACTCCGTCCAGGCCGAGTTCGGCCATCGCATCAGCTTCAGCTACGACGGCCTCCCGTACCTCAACTACAACTCCTACACGTGGCTGATCGAGGAGGGCGCCGAGGAGGCGCCCCGGCCCCTGGTCACCGAGACGGGCTACTGGCGCCTCAGCCGCGCGCTGACCGACTCCGACGCCGGCCCGGGAATGCTGCCCGGCCGCGGCGCACCCGCCTTCCCCGACGCCGAGTCCGTCGAGACGCTGCGCAACGCCGCCGGCGGGTTCGACATCGAGGTCTCGCTCGTGCACCCGGACGGGGTCAGCGAGCTCTACCTCGGTCAGGTCAAGGGGCCTCGGATCGACCTCGCGACCGACGCGGTGATGCGCACCGCCGCGGCGAAGGACTACGCCGCCGCCACGCGCCTCTACGGCCTGGTCGACGACCACCTGCTCTGGGCGTGGGACATCGCCGCGCTCGGCCAGGGCCTGCGGACCCACTCCTCCGGACGGCTCGCCCGTGTCGACTGACGCGCCCTCCCCCCTCCTGGCCGCCCCGGGCGCCGTCGCGACGACGAGCGCCGCCGAGCCCGGCGTCGCCGCCCACTACGGCGAGCCCTTCCGCGAGCAGCGCGCTCTCGCCGCGGGCACCGCGCTCGTCGACCTCTCCGGCCGCGGCGTCGTGACCGTGACGGGGCCGGACCGCCTCACCTGGATCGACTCGCTCACCAGCCAGGCCGTCTCGCGCCTCGCTCCCGGCGCGTCGGCCGAGACGCTCCTGCTCGACCCGACCGGCCGGATCGAGCACGTCATCCGCCTCGTCGACGACGGCGAGACCGCCTGGCTCCTGCTCGACCGCGACGAGACGGCCGGCCTGGCCGCCTGGCTCGACCGGATGCGCTTCATGCTCCGCGTCGAGGTCGCCGACCGCACCGACGACTTCGCGACCCTCGCCGCCCTCGGCGACGGGCCGGCCCTGACGCTCGCCCTGTCCCTGGCCGAGGAGCCCGTCGTCTGGAGCGACCCGTGGTCGCAGGTCCAGCCGGGCGGCTGGCAGTACGCGCTGACCACAGAGCACCCAGGGGCCTCCTGGGAGCTCCGCGAGGTCCTGGTCCCGCGAGCGGCCCTCGAGGCCCTCGCGGAGACGGCCGTCGGGGTGGGAGTGGCCCTCGCCGGGGTCGACGCCCTCGAGGCGCTGCGCATCGCCGCCTGGCGCCCGCGCCACGCGACCGAGGTCGACGAGCGGTCCATTCCGCACGAGCTCGACCTCCTCCGCTCGAGCGTGCATCTCGCCAAGGGCTGCTACCGGGGCCAGGAGACGGTGGCGAAGGTGCACAACCTCGGGCACCCGCCGCGGCGCCTGGTCCTGCTGCAGCTCGACGGCTCCGACTCGATCCTCCCCGCCCACGGCGACGTCGTCACGGCGCTCAAGGGCGGCGAGCCGGTCGAGGTCGGCACGGTCACCTCCAGCGCCTGGCACTACGAGGACGGACCGGTCGCTCTCGCGGTCGTCAAGCGGAGCGTCCCGGTGGACCTCGAGCTGACCGTGCTGGCCGGCGACTCGCGCGTCGCCGCGGCCCAGGAGGTCGTGGTCCCTCCCGGAGCCGGAGCGGAGGCGGGAGTGCCCCGCCTGCCCCGCCTCGGGGCGACGACCAGGTAGGCCACGCCGTGGTGGCCGCACGTCCCGCCGAGCGGGGCCGGGCGGCCGAGCGGCTGCGCGGTCTCGTCTGGACCCCCGAGCTGAGTCCCGCGCGCGCCCTCGCCCGCGCGGGGGCGTCGCTCCCCGCCGTGCTGCAGATCGTGCTCGCGGCGACCCTCGCCTACTCCGTCGCGCACTTCCTCCTCGGGCACCCCGCGCCGGTGCTGGCGCTGACGGCCACGATCTCGAGCCTCGGCATCGCGCGCGACACCCGCCCCAAGCAGGTGGCCGAGACAGCGACGGGGATGCTCATCGGCATCACGGCCAGCGAAGTCCTGCTCCTGCTGTGGGGGAGCGGCGTCTGGCAGCTCGCCGTCGTCCTCGCGATCGTCTTCACGCTCGGCCGGGCCCTCTCGCCCTCGCCGGGGTTCGCCGTGGCCGCCGGGACCCAGGCGATGCTGGTGATGGTCCTCCCTGCGCCGGACGGAGGCGTCTTCACCCGGAGCGTCGACGGCCTGATCGGCGGGCTCGCGGCGCTGCTCTGCACGGCGATCGTGCCCCGCCCGCCGCTGCGCACGGCGCGGGCCGAGGCGCATCGGCTCCTCACCGCGCTCAGCCGGACGGTGGAGGAGCTGGCCGAGGCGCTCCGCCGGGGCGACTCCTCGGCGTCCACCGCAGCCCTCGAGCGGATCCGCGGGACGCAGCCGGTCATCGACGGCTGGACCGCGGCGCTCGACTCCGCGACCGGCGTCGCCCGGATCTCGCCGTTCGTCCGCCGGCACCGCGGCGAGCTCTCCCGCCAGGCCGTGATGCTGTCCGCGCTGGACCTCGCGACCCGGAATCTGCGCATCGTCGCGCGCCGCACCGACTTCCTCGTCGGGGACGGCGCCCCGCGGCCGGCGCTCGCCGGAGCGGTCGCCGCCCTCGGCCCGGGCATCGCGCTGCTCGGCCGCGCGGTCGCCGATCCTTCGGTGCTCGCCCTGGCGCGTCAGGACCTCGTGCTGCTCGCGACCACGCTCGACCCCCAGCGGCTGATCCCGGAGGCGCGCCTCGCCGAGAAGACGGTGCTCGTCCTGCTCCGCCCGCTCGTCGTCGACCTGCTCACGGCGACCGGCGCCGCTCCCGCCGAGGCTCGGGCCGCCCTGCCCCCGCTCGCCTAGGGCTCAGGAGGTCCGGTGCTCAGGCCCGGCGCTCAGGTCCGGCGCTCAGCAGGAGGGGGCGACCGCCTCCCACGCGACCGTCACCTCGCCCAGGCGCCAGCGCCGCGGCCCGCCGAGGACCGGCCACTCCGGCCGGAGGTCCCGGATCGCCGCGATCCAGCGCTGACCCGGACCGTAGACGGCGAGAGGGGCGTTCAGCGTCCACGCCCGCTCGAGGGCGGAGAGGAAGGCGTGCACGCCCTCGCCGGGCACGTTGCGGTGGATGAGGGCCTTCGGCAGGCGCTCGGCCGCCGTCATCGGCGAGGGGATCGCCGCGAGCCGGAGCGAGAGGGTCAGCGAGCGCGGGCCCTCCCGGCCGACCTCGATCCAGGTGCAGATGCGGCCGATCTCGTCGCAGGTGCCCTCGACCAGGACCCCGTCGGGCTGCAGACGGTCCGTCATCGTCGCCCAGGCTCCCTGAACCACGTCCTCGTCGTACTGGCGGAGCACGTTGAAGGCGCGGATGACGCCTGCCCGCCGCCCCGCGGGCAGGGGCACCTCGAAGCCGCCGCGCTCGAAGCGCACGCGCGCGTCCGCGGGGAACGGCGTGCCGCCCTCCCTCACCCGGGCGAGCTGGCGCCGAGCGGTGTCGACCCGTGCGGGCTCGATCTCGAGGCCGAGCACCTCGACGTCGGGCGCGGCCCGGACGAGCCGGCGGTGCAGCTCGAGCGTGGTGACCGCGCTCGCCCCGAAGCCGAGATCGACGACGAGCGGGGAGGCGGTGCTGCGCAGGACGGGCAGCTCGGCGAGCCGGCGGTCGACCCGGCGGAGGCGGTTCGTGCCCGTCGTTCCGCGGGTGACGGCTCCGATGGGCATGCTCTCCAGCGTATCCGCGGGCGAGGGGGCCGCCTCTAAGCTGGACGCATGTCCGAGACCTACACCCTCATCCTCGTGCGCCACGGCAACAGCGAGTGGAACCAGAAGAACCTGTTCACCGGCTGGGTCGACGTGCGCCTGACCGAGCAGGGAGTCGCGGAGGCCACCCGTGCCGGCGAGCTGCTGACCGAGGCGGGCCTGCACCCCGACATCGTCTACACGTCGCGCCAGACCCGGGCGATCCAGACCGCCAACATCGCCCTCGAGGTCGCCGACCGCCTGTGGATCGACGTCAAGCGCTCCTGGCGCCTCAACGAGCGCCACTACGGCGCCCTGCAGGGCAAGGACAAGGCGCAGACCCTCGCCGAGTACGGCCCCGAGCAGTTCCAGACCTGGCGCCGCTCCTTCGACGTGCCGCCGCCCCCGCTCGACGACGACGACCAGTACTCGCAGGCGCACGACGAGCGCTACGCCGACCTCGGCGACGCCCTGCCCCGCACCGAGTCGCTGAAGCTCGTGATCGAGCGGATGCTCCCGTACTGGGAGTCCGACATCAAGCCGGACCTCGCCTCGGGCAAGACCGTCATGATCACCGCGCACGGCAACTCCCTCCGCGCGCTGGTGAAGACGCTCGACGGCATCTCGGACTCGGACATCGCGGAGCTCAACATCCCGACCGGGATCCCGCTCGTCTACGAGCTGAACGAGGACTTCGAGCCGATCGGGGAGGCGCGCTACCTCGACCCCGAGGCCGCGGCCGCCGGTGCCGCCGCCGTCGCCGCCCAGGGCGCCAAGAAGTAGCACCGCCCCGCACGCGTGAACGGCCCGCCCGAGTCCTCGACTCCGGCGGGCCGTTCACGCAGCCCCGGAGGCGGAGCGCACGGACACGTCCGGCCCGCAGGAGACGATCGTTCCTGCGGGCCGGACGGTGAGACGGGCCGGAGCCCGAGGTGTCGACTAGGAGTAGTCGCCCGAGATCAGGTACTGGACCTTCTTGGCGATCGACACGGCGTGGTCGGCGAAGCGCTCGTGGTAGCGGCTGGCGAGGGTCGCGTCGACGGTGTCCGCTGCCTGGCCCTTCCACGCCTCGCTGAGCACCTTGTCGAAGACGCTGACGTGCAGCTCGTCGATCTTGTCGTCCTCGTCGCGGATCTCCTCGGCGATGCGCGGATCCTGCGAGCGGAGCAGGTCGGTCAGCTTGTGCGCGACGACCACGTCGAGGCGGCCCATCTCGACGAACGTCGGACGCAGGCTCTTGGGGACCACCTTGTCGGGGAAGCGGTAGCGCGAGAGCTGGGCGATGTGCTCGGCGATGTCGCCCATCCGCTCGAGCGACGCGCTGATGCGCAGCGCCGAGACGACGATCCGCAGGTCGCGGGCGACCGGGTTCTGCCGGGCGAGGATGTCGATCGCGAGCTCGTCGAGGCTGATGGCCAGCTCGTCGATGCGCGCGTCGCTCGCGATGACCTCCTCCGCGAGGGTGACGTCGGAGTGGTTGAACGCCTGGGTCGCCTTCTCGATGGCGATCTCGACGAGTCCGGAGATCTCGACGAGTCGTTCCTGGACCTCGGCCAGCTCCTGCTGGAAAACTTCGCGCATCTGTGTTCGACCCTCTCTACGGCGCGCGCGGACGACGGCGCCGGTTCTGCGGCGAGCACCTCGCACGCCGCTGCGACTGCACTCCGTGGGCGCAGGCGCAGTCATGATGACCACGGCAGGTTAACGGACGGTGCCGGGCGTTTGAACAGTACTCGACCCCCGGAGGATCGACGGGCGTCCGGTAGGGGGACGCCCGGTGGATGGTTAGCCTGGGTCCGTGGATTCGGGCTTGATCGTGGTTCTGTCGCTCGTTCTCGGTGTCGCGATCGGGATCCTTCTGACGACCGTGCTCACGCTCGCCGCCCGCCAGGGCCGCATCGCGCAGGACGTGATCTCGGTCGGGCTCCCCGAGGGGATCGAGGCGATCATCGACGCCGTCGGCTCGCCCGCCTTCGTGACCGACCCGTCGCACAACGTGCTGAAGGCGTCCACCCGCGCCGTCGCGCTCGGCCTGGTCTCGCAGGACACGCTGCTCCACCCCGACCTCGCCGCCATCGTCGACCGCGTCCGCCGCTTCGGCGACGACATCGTCCAGGACCTCGAGCTCGCGACCAGCCCGCTCTCCGACGCTGCCGTGACGCTCGTCGTCCACGCGACCCGCCTGGGCTCCCGCTACGTCCTCGTCATCGCCGAGGACCACACCGAGGCGCGCCGGCTCGAGGCCGTCCGCCGGGACTTCGTCGCCAACATCTCCCACGAGCTGAAGACCCCGATCGGCGCCGTCGGCCTGCTCGCCGAGGCCCTCGACTCCGCCGCCGACGACCCCCAGCAGGTGCGCCGCTTCGCGCACCGGCTGACCCAGGAGTCGCACCGCCTCGCGAAGATCACCCGCGAGATCATCGAGCTCTCCCGCCTCCAGGCCGCCGACGTCGCCGGCTCCGCCGAGATCATCCGCGTCGACGACGTCGTCACGGCGGCGCTCGAGACCACCCACGTCATGGCGGAGTCGCACGACGTCACCCTGGTCAAGGGCGGGATGAAGAAGGCCTACGTCGTGGGGCAGGAGAAGATGCTCGTCTCGGCGCTGCACAACCTCCTCGCCAACGCCATCCAGTACTCGCCCGCCGGCTCCCGCGTGGGCATCGGCGTCCGCTCCACCGGCGGCGTCGTCGAGATCGCCGTCACCGACCAGGGCATCGGGATCCCGGAGGAGGACCTCGACCGGGTGTTCGAGCGGTTCTACCGCGTCGACCAGGCCCGCTCCCGCCACACCGGCGGCACCGGCCTCGGCCTCAGCATCGTCAAGCACGCCGTGCAGAACCACGGCGGCGACGTCCGCGTCTGGTCCAAGCCCGGCCGCGGCTCCACCTTCACCATCCGGCTCCCCGAAGCCGACCCCGCCCGGACGCCCTTCGCGGCGACCGCCCCGATAGGAGAACACGCGTGACCAGCATCCTGCTCGTCGAGGACGAGAGCGCCCTCAGCGAGCCCCTCAGCTACCTGCTCGAACGCGAGGGCTACGACGTCACCGTCGCCGAGGACGGCAACCGCGCCGTCGCCGCCTTCGACGAGGGCGACTACGACCTGATCCTCCTCGACCTCATGCTGCCCGGCATGCCCGGCACCGAGGTCTGCCGCGAGATCCGCACCCGCTCCTCCGTCCCGATCATCATGGTCACCGCCAAGGACTCCGAAGTGGACATCGTCGTCGGCCTGGAGCTCGGCGCGGACGACTACGTCACCAAGCCCTACTCCACCCGCGAACTGCTCGCCCGCATCCGCGCCGTCCTCCGACGCCGCACCGAGGAGCCCGGCGAGGAGCGGATCGTCGTCGCGGGCCCCGTCCGCATGGACATCGAACGCCACACGGTCGAAGTCGACGGCGTCGAGACCCCGATGCCCCTCAAGGAGTTCGAGCTCCTCGAGATGCTCCTCCGCAACGCGGGCCGCGTCCTCACCCGCGGCCAGCTCATCGACCGCGTCTGGGGCAGCGACTACTTCGGCGACACGAAGACCCTCGACGTCCACGTCAAGCGCATCCGCTCGAAGATCGAGAAGACGCCGAAGGAGCCGGTGCTCCTGGTTACTGTCCGCGGCCTCGGCTACCGCTTCGACGCTTGATCGCGGGCCCTGGCGGGGCGATCTGCGGCGTTGTCGTCGGTTGCGATACCGCTGGTATCGCGCCCTCCTCCGCCTTGCAGCTCACCCCGCCAGGACCCGCGATCAACCCTGTACTGGAGGGGTGAGGGGTGGGGCCGTCGCTGCGCGACGAGCCGGATGGGGTAGGGCCGTCGCTGTGCGACGAGCCGTCGAGGGTGGGGCCGTCGCTGCGCGACGAGCCGTCGAGGGTGGGGCCGTCGCTTCGCGACGAGCCGGGCGGGGGCGTCGCTCAGGGCGTGGTGCTCGAGTGGTCGGCGGAGTCGGTGTATCGAGACGCGCGCAGCCGGACGTCGCGCGAATGGTGGTCGAGTGGCCGACGGAGTCGGCGGATCGTGACCTGCGGGGACGACGAAGGGCCGCCCACCGGGGTGGACGGCCCTTGAGGGCGGAGGGGGCTACTCCGCGGTGGGAGCGTCGACGCCGGGCTCGGCGGTCGGAGTGGGGAGCGCGGTCCGGGCGGGGTCGGCCGTCGGGGTGACGGTCGGCGTCGCGGAGGGAGCGGGAGTCAGCGTCGAGTAGGCCTCGAGGGCGTTCGTCAGGACGGGGACGAGGAGCTCCTTGCCCTGCTCGGAGCCGTACTGGAAGTAGACGGGGAGCAGGCCGCCGGGAATGGTGTCGATGTCGTCCATCTGGACGGCCTCGGTGCTGTCGGGGCGGACCTCGGTACGGCCGGGGACGGCGTCGACGGTGTCGCTGGTGCGGCCCGCGGAGCCCTCGTACTGCACCTCGACGCTCAGCGCCTCATCGGTGGAGTTCACGAGCGTCACGATCAGGGTGCCGGCCTCGCCGTCGTCCGAGACGATCATCGCGTTGCGGATGGCGAGATCGCCGATCGTCGCGCCGACTCCGTCGCTCGGGTCGTAGATCTTGCGCGTCGCCTGCGGGGCGACGAGGTTGCAGCCGGCGGTAGCGAGGGCGACGCCGACCGCGAGAACGACGGATGCAGCGATACGCGCCTTCACAGGAACCTCCAGATCGTCGGCCCCGCTCGCCCCGGACAGGGCGACTTCACTGTGCACGAGCCGACACCAGGCTAGCGTAGCGAGCACCGCGGCTCCGCCCGTCCGGACTCCCGTCCCGCTCGGCGCGCATGGTAATCTGTCCGCCGCTGAAAGGACGTCGCATGCAGTTCGAGGTCGGAGAGACGGTCGTCTACCCCCATCACGGAGCCGCCACGATCGCCGAGGTGAAGACCCGGACGATCAAGGGCCAGGAGAAGACGTACCTGAAGCTCCGCGTCGCGCAGGGCGACCTCGTCATCGAGGTGCCCGCCGACAACGTCGACCTGGTCGGCGTCCGCGACGTCATCGGCCGCGAGGGCGTCGAGCGCGTGTTCGAGGTCCTGCGCGCCGAGGTCGTCGAGGAGCCGACCAACTGGTCGCGCCGCTACAAGGCCAACCTCGAGAAGCTCGGGTCCGGCGACGTCGTCAAGGTCTCCGAGGTCGTCCGCGACCTCACCCGCCGCGACCGCGACCGCGGCCTCTCGGCGGGGGAGAAGAGCATGCTCGCCAAGGCCCGCCAGATCCTCGTCTCCGAGCTCGCCCTGGCCGAGAAGACCGACGAGGACGCCGCCTCCGTGCTCCTCGACGAGGTCCTCGCATCCTGAACGGTCCGGCCGGCGCGCCGACCGCGGCCGTCGTCGTCGTCGCCGCCGGCAGCGGCACGAGGCTCGGCGGCGAGCGCCCCAAGGCCTACGTCGACTGCGCGGGAAGGACGATCCTGGAGCGCAGCCTGCGCACGGTGCTGCTGCTCGCGGAGCCGGTCCAGATCGTCGTCGTGGCTCCCGCCGCCCTCCTCGAGGAGACGGCCGCTCTCGCGCACGCCGCCGGCGCCCCGGACGGCTCCGTCAGCGTCGTCGCCGGAGGCGCCAGCCGCCAGGAGTCGGTCGCTCGGGGGCTCCGGGCGCTCGGCCCGGCCGTCGAGACGGTGCTCGTGCACGACGCCGCCCGCGCCCTCACGCCCGTCGACCAGTTCGAGCGGGTGATCGCGGCGGTCCGGGAGACGCGCGGTGGAGTGATCCCGGGTCTGCCGGTCACCGACACGATCAAGCGCATCCGCGCCGACGGCGGGATCCTCGGCACGGTGGACCGCTCCGAGCTCGCCGCGGTGCAGACGCCGCAGGGCTTCCCGCGCGCGCTCCTCGACGAGGCCTACGCCTCGGCGGAGGAGGACTTCACCGACGACGCGGCGCTCCTCGCCTCGCGCGGCGGCCCCTCGATCGTCGTCGCCGGCGATCCGCTCGCCTTCAAGATCACCACCCCCTGGGACCTGGCCCGCGCCGAGCAGGTGCTCGCACCGCCGCCCGTCGTCGTCGTGCCGCGCGTCGGCATCGGCACGGACGTGCACGCCTTCGACGACGCGTCGCCGCTCTGGCTCGCCGGGCTGCACTGGCCGGGGGAGCGGGGCCTGTCCGGGCACAGCGACGGCGACCCGGTCGCCCACGCGATCTGCGACGCGCTCCTGGCGGCGGCGGGTCTCGGCGACATCGGCTCCCGCTTCGGCACGGCCGACCCGCGCTTCGCGGACGCCCACGGCGAGGTCTTCCTCCGCGCGACCCGCGAGCTGGTGGAGGCCGCCGGCTTCGCCATCGGCAACGTCTCGGTGCAGCTCATCGGCAACCGCCCGAAGTTCTCGCCGCGGCGCGAAGAGGCGCAGAGGCTGCTCTCGGAGCTGCTCGGCGCACCGGTCAGCGTCGCCGCCACCACCTCGGACGCGCTGGGCTTCACCGGCCGGGGCGAAGGGGTCGCCGCGACCGCGACGGCACTCGTCCTCCCCACCCCCGCTGTCGCCCGGTAGTCCCCGGGCGGAGCCGCCGACCCGGCCGGGAGCGGTCCGCCCGGTAAACTCGCCCGCGTGACTCTGCGACTGCATGACTCGAAGGCCCAGGCCCTCGTCGATTTCGTCCCCCTCCGCGAGAACGAGGTCGGGATGTACGTCTGCGGACCCACCGTGCAGTCCTCGCCCCACATCGGGCACCTGCGCTCCGCCCTCGCCTACGACCAGCTGCGCCGCTGGCTGGCGTACCGCGGCTTCCAGGTCACCCTGGTGCGCAACGTCACCGACATCGACGACAAGATCCTCGCCCTCGCCGAGGACGCGCGGCGTCGGGCGCCCGAGGGCGCGCCGGTCGAGCAGTGGTGGGCCCTCGCCTACCGCGTCGAGCTCGAGTTCACCGCCGCGTACACGGCCCTCGGCATCCTCCCGCCGACCTACGAGCCGCGCGCGACCGCGAGCATCGCCGAGATGATCACCCTCATCCGGACCCTGATCGAGCGCGGTCACGCCTACCCGGCGCCCGACGACTCCGGCGACGTCTACTTCGACACGCGGTCCTGGCCGGACTACGGCTCGCTCACCCACCAGCGCCTCGAGAGCATGGAGGCGGCGACCGACGCCGACCCGCGCGGCAAGCGCGACCCGCACGACTTCGCTCTCTGGAAGGGCGCCAAGCCGGAGGAGCCCGAGTCGGCCGCCTGGGCCTCGCCGTGGGGCGCCGGGCGCCCCGGCTGGCACATCGAGTGCTCCGCGATGTCGACGAAGTACCTCGGCACCCAGTTCGACATCCACGGCGGCGGGCTCGACCTGCGCTTCCCCCACCACGAGAACGAGCTCGCCCAGTCCAGCGCCGCCGGCCACGCCTTCGCCAGCTACTGGCTGCACAACGGCCTCGTGTCCGTCACCGGCCAGAAGATGAGCAAGTCGCTCGGCAACTCGGTGTTCGCCTCCGAGCTGCTCGAAGCGGCCCGCCCGCTCGTCGTCCGCTACTACCTCGGCTCGGCCCACTACCGCTCCACCCTCGAGTTCCACGACGGAGCCCTCGAGGAGGCCGAAGCGGCGCTGGAGCGGATCGAGGGCTTCCTCGAGCGCTCCCGCCGCCGCCTCGACGGCACGCGGTTCGCCGCGCTCGGCGAGCCGGTGGTCCCGGAGGAGTTCGCCGAGGCGATGGACGACGACCTGTCCGTCCCGCAGGCCATCGGCGTCCTGCACGAGACCGTGCGCGCCGGCAACGCCGCCCTCGACGCCGAGGACCTCGGCTCCGTCTCGGCCCTGCGCACCCAGGTGCTCGCGATGGCGGCCGTGCTCGGCATCGACCCGGAGGCGCCCGAGTGGGCGCGCTCCGACGACGAACCCTCGTACCGCGCGCTCAGCGTGCTGGTCGACCGCCTGGTCGCCGAACGCCAGACCGCGCGCGAGCAGCGCGACTGGGCGAGCGCCGACCGCATCCGAACCGATCTCGCCGCGGCGGGAATCACGATCGAAGACACCCAGACGGGTGCGCATTGGAGTCTCGATGGCGAATAAGCCCGGCCGCCCCGGAGCGGTCCGAAAGAAGAGCAAGGGCAAGGCCGTCGGTTCCGGCGGTCAGGGCCGTCAGGCCCTCGAGGGCAAGAAGCCCACGCCCAAGGCCGAGGACCGGCCCTACCACCCCGCAGGCAAGGCGAAGCTCGCGCGCGAGCGCTTCGTCGCCGCCGGCGGAAAGGGCCGTCCCGGCGGAGCCCTCTCCGCGGCCGCCCGCGGACAGGGGCGCCCCGCCCCGTCGCGCAAGCCCAAGAGCGGCGACGACTTCGAGATGGTGACGGGCCGGAACTCGGTCCTCGAGGCGCTGCGCGCCAGCATCCCGGCCACCACCCTCTACCTGGCGACCCGCATCGAGATGGACGACCGGGTCAAGGAGGCGCTCAAGATCGCCACCGCCCGCGGCCTTCCCGTGCTCGAGGTCATGCGCCCGGAGCTCGACCGCCTCGCCGGCCCCGACTCCGTGCACCAGGGCCTCGTGCTGAAGGTGCCGCCCTACGAGTACGCCCACCCGAGCGACCTGCTCGAGCGCAGCGTCTCCCGCGGAGCGGTCCCCCTCCTCGTCGCCCTCGACGGCATCACCGACCCGCGCAACCTCGGAGCGATCATCCGCTCCGTCGCCGCGTTCGGCGGACAGGGCGTCATCGTCCCGCAGCGCCGCTCCGTGGGCCTCAACTCCGCCGCCTGGAAGACCTCCGCCGGAGCCGCCGCACGCATCCCCGTCGCGATGGCGTCCAACCTCACCGCCATGATCAAGGACTTCAAGCGCGCGGGCGTCTTCGTCATCGGACTCGACGGCGACGGCGACGTGATGCTCCCCGGCCTCGAACTCGCCGACCGGCCGCTCCTCGTCGTCGTCGGCAGCGAGGGCAAGGGCCTCTCCCGCCTCGTCACCGAGCAGTGCGACGCCGTCGTCTCCATCCCGATCAGCTCCGCCACCGAATCCCTCAACGCCGGGATCGCGGCGTCGGTCGCGCTCTACGAGATCTCCAAACTCCGCTCCGCCTCCGAGTAGCGCGGGCACCGGCACGGCGATCTGCGGCGTTGTCGTCGGGCGCGATACCGCCGGTATCGCTTCCTCCTCCGCCTTGCAGCTCACCGCGCCGGCACCCGCGCTCCAGGTCTGGATGTCAGGGGCGCCGCCTTCGGCGAGCGGACAGGGGCGCCGCCTGCGGCGAGCGGACCGAGGGCGCCGCCTGCGGCGAGCGAGCCGGGGGAATGCGAAGAGGGCCCGTGCTGACAGCGCGGGCCCTCTTGCGGTGGTGGGGGGTCAGACGTTCTTCGTCCAGTCGACGTCGGCGTCCTCGTCGGTGAGCTCGGCGTCGCCGGACTCGTCGAGGACGAGGTTCGGGAGGGTCAGCGCCTCGGTGGGAGGAGCGATGACCGTCGCCTCGTCGCGGCGGTGACGCAGGATGTCGTTCACGTAGGCGGTGACCGCCTCCGCCAGGGGGACGTCGCGCGCCTGCTGCTGCGACATGAACCATCGGTGCTCGAGCAGCTGGTGGAACATCTCGGCCGGCTCCAGGCGGCCCTTGAGATCGCGGGGGATCGAGCGGATGACCGGCTCGAACACCTGCGCCAGCCACTCGTGCGCCACCATCTCCTCGTCCAGGCCCTGCTTGTCGTAGGTCGCCGTGTACGAGTCGAGGTCGTTGAGCAGGCGCCGCGCCTGGTTCTCCTGCGCGTCCAGCCCGGTGAGACGGAGCAGTCGCCGCTGGTGGTGGCCGGCGTCGACCACCTTCGGCTGGATCCGCACCGTCGACCCGGCCTCGTCGGTCTTGATCGCGAGCTCCTCGATGTCGAAGCCCAGCTCGTTCAGCCGGTTCACGCGGTCGTTGATCCTCCAGCGCTCCGAGGTCGCGAACGACTCGGCACCGGTCAGCTCCTTCCAGAGGCTGCGGTACGCCGCGACGATGCCGTCGGAGACCGTGATCGGATCGAGGTCGTCGTCGACGCGACCGCCGGCCTCGAGGTCGAGCAGCTCGCCGGCGATGTTGACGCGGGCGATCTCCAGATCGTTCTCGCGCTGACCGTTCGAGAGGCCGCCCGAGTAGAGCTGCCCGGTCTCCGCATCGACCAGGTAGGCGGCGAAGGCGCCGGCATCGCGCCGGAAGAGAGTGTTCGAGAGCGAGACGTCGCCCCAGAAGAAGCCGATCACGTGCAGGCGGACCAGGAGGAGCGCCAGCGCGTCGACCAGACGGGTCGCCGTGTCCGGCCGCAGTGTCTGCGAGAAGAGCGCCCGATAGGGGAGCGAGAACTTGAGGTGACGGGTGACGAGCACGGCGGGCAGGGCCTCGCCCTCGTCGTCGGTGCGGTTCGTGATCACCGCGCCCGGAACCACGCACGGCACGTCGAGGCGCTGCAGCGTCTTCAGCATCTCGTACTCGCGCCGCGACATCTCGGCGGTCGTCTCCTTGACGGCGACGACGTGACCGGAGAGGTGGGCGAAGCGGACCGTGTGCCGCGAGATGCCCTTCGGCAGGGCGGCGATGTACTCGTCGGGCCAGTCGTCGAGCCGCAGGTTCCACGGCAGGTCGAGCAGGGCCGGGTCGACGGTGGCCGAGGTGATGTTCAGGGAGCCGGACATGGTGCGCCGTTCGTGTCGCGTGTCGGACGGTGGGGGAGCCGCAGACGACGCTGCCGCCGCCCTGGAGGGGACGGCGGCAGCGTGCGGTGCAGGAGGAGGCTCAGGAGAGGCGCTCGCCCGACTCCGCGTCGAAGATGTGCACGCGGTGATTCGCGGTCACGTACACGCGGTCGCCCGCGGTCGGGTGCACGCGGCCGTCGACGCGCGCGACGATGTCGGTGCGGCGGCCCTCGACCTCGGTGTGGCCGTAGAGGTAGCCGTCCGAGCCGAGCTCCTCGATGAGGTCGACCTCGATCGGCAGTCCGCCGGGCTGGGTCGAGACGGTGACGTCCTCGGGGCGCACGCCGAGCGTGACGACCTTCTGGCTCGTCTTCGCGAGCGCCTCGCGGGCGATCGGGAGGACGGTGTCGCCGAACTTGACGCCGCCGTCGGTGACGTCCGCGTGGAACAGGTTCATCGCGGGCGAGCCGATGAAGCCGGCCACGAAGACGTTGTTCGGGTTCTCGTACAGGTCGCGGGGCGAGCCGACCTGCTGGAGGAGGCCGTCCTTGAGGACCGCGATGCGGTCGCCCATGGTGAGCGCCTCGGTCTGGTCGTGGGTGACGTAGACCGTGGTGATGCCCAGGCGGCGCTGCAGCGTGCCGATCTGGGTGCGGGTGGACACGCGGAGCTTGGCGTCGAGGTTCGACAGCGGCTCGTCCATGAGGAACACCTGGGGCTTGCGGACGATGGCGCGGCCCATCGCGACGCGCTGGCGCTGGCCACCGGAGAGCGCCTTCGGCTTGCGGTTCAGGTAGGGCTCGAGGTCGAGCATCTTCGCGGCCTCGAGGACCCGCGCGGCGCGCTCGTCCTTGTTGACGCCGGCGATCTTGAGCGCGAAACCCATGTTCTCGGCGACCGACATGTGCGGGTACAGCGCGTAGTTCTGGAAGACCATCGCGATGTCGCGGTCCTTCGGCGGAACGTCCGTGACGTTGCGGTCGCCGATGAGGATGCGGCCCTCGTTGACCTCCTCGAGGCCGGCGAGCATGCGCAGGGAGGTGGACTTGCCGCAGCCGGAGGGGCCGACGAGGACGAGGAACTCGCCGTCGCCCACCTCGAGGTTGAGCTTGTCGACGGAGGCGCGAGTGGCCCCGGGGTAGACGCGGGACGCGTGGTCGAAAGTTACGGACGCCATTGTTCTTGCTCCTTCACCGGCAGGTACGTGCCGGACGATCCGAGTGAATGGAAGTGATGGTCATCATCGCGTGGGCGACTCCGACCAACCGTCACAGTATGCCACGGGGCCGACAGTCGTCGGTCGGGCACCGCGTATCCGTCGTTTGGAGGTTTCCCAGGGCTCGCGCGTAGGATTCCGGCGAGTCGCGCCCGGCGACCCCCTTCTTCCCCTCTCTCATTCGGAGCGTTCTTGTCATGACCACCGGCGGAGCCAACGACCGTCTCTCGAAGAACCAGCGACGAGAGGCCGCCCGAGAGAAGGCGCGCCGCCTGCGCGAGCAGCAGAAGCGCCGCGACCGCGTGAGCCGCTTCGCCCTGCAGGGCGGGCTCGCCGCCGTCGTGATCGCGGTCGTCGTGATCGTGGTCTTCGCCGTCACCTCGAGCATCCGCCCCGCGGGCCCGGGCCCGGCGAACATGGCGAGCGACGGTGTCGTCATCGGCGAGAACATGGTCGCGCAGACGAGCGGTGCCGTCGCCGCCGACGGGACGCCCACCCCCAGCGCGCTCGACACCTCGGCCGGCACGGTCGACATCCGGGTCTATCTCGACTACCTCTGCCCCTACTGCGGCCAGTTCGAGAAGACCAACGGCGACCAGATCAAGGAGTGGGTGACCAGCGGTGCCGCGACGGTCGAGATCCACCCGATCGCCATCCTCACGACCCGCTCCAACGGCACCAAGTACTCGGAGCGCTCGGCCAACGCCGCCGCGTGCGTCGCGGACCGCTCGCCCGACTCCTTCTTCGACTTCAACTCCCTGCTGTTCGCCAACCAGCCGGCGGAGGGGACAGACGGACTCTCGGACGACCAGTTGAAGGACTACGCCTCGCAGGCGGGCGTCGAGGACACGGCGGCCGTGAACACCTGCATCGACGACCAGAGCTTCGTGAGCTGGGTCCGCGCCGCGACCGAGCGCGCCACATCGGGTCCGCTGCCCGGCACGGACGTGCCCGCTGTCACGGGCACCCCGACCGTCCTGGTCAACGGCGAGGCGTACTCGGGCTCGCTGACCGACCCGGACGCCTTCAGCTCCTTCGTGCTCTCGGCCGCCGCCGACTCCTACTCGTCGGCGACTCCCGCGCCCACCTCCTCCGAGACCCCGGCGCCGAGTGACACGCCCGCCTCGACCGAGGCCCCCACGTCGACCGAGACCCCCGCTCCCGGCGACGCCCCGGTCTCCACCGAGGCTCCGGCCTCCTCCGAGCCCACTCCGGCCGCCGCGGGCTGAGCCCCGGACGCGCAGGAGCCCCGCGCATGCAGAAGGCCCCGACCGCACACAGCGGTCGGGGCCTTCTTCTCTCCTGAGCCGACGACGGGACTTGAACCCGTAACCGCCCGATTACAAGTCGGGTGCGCTACCAATTGCGCCACGTCGGCAGGTGCGCTCGCGCGCCCGGCCACCCTATCGCGGGCCCGGATCCGGCCGGATCCGGGCCCGCCGCGTCTCACGGCTCGAGGATGCTGAGGTGCCGCTCGGCGGGAGCGGGACGCTTGGGGCCGCCGATCTTCCCGTCGGGACGGCCGACGTAGAGCCAGCCGAGCAGCTCCTCGCCCTTCTCGAGGCGATGCGCCTTCCGCACGGCCTTGTCGCGCGTGTAGGAGCCGGTGCGCCAGAAGACGCCCCAGCCCGCCTCGTCGAGCAGCAGGCTCAGGAGGTGGGCGACGCCCGAGGCGACGGCCTCCTGCTCCCAGGCCGGCACCTTCGACTTCTTGACGCTGACCACGACGGCCAGCAGCAGGGAGGCGCGGTGCGTCTTCTCGATGTACTTCCGCGGGTCCTTCTTCGCCCCCGAGGCGACCGCGAAGCTGCGGCCGACCCGGTCGCGGGCGGCGCCACGGATCTCGATGACCCGCCACGGGCGCAGCGAGCTGTGATCGGCGAGACGCGACGCCGCCGAGACGAACGCCGCGATCTCGTCGTGCCCCGGAGCCTCCGGCGTCACCTTCGAGCGCGATCGGCGCGCGAGGACGGCCTCGAGCACGGGGGAGGAGGACACGGTCACTCGCCCTCGGCCTGGAAGTTCAGGGCGATCGAGTTCATGCAGTAGCGGTCGCCGGTGGGCGTGCCGAAGCCGTCGGGGAAGACGTGTCCCAGGTGGGATCCGCAGTTCGCGCAGCGGACCTCGGTGCGGACCATGCCGAGGGTGCTGTCCTCGATCAGCTGGACCGCGTCCGGGTTCACGGACTCGTAGAAGCTCGGCCAGCCGCAGCCGGAATCGAACTTGGTGCCGCTCTTGAAGAGCTCGGCGCTGCAGGCGGCACAGGTGTAGAGGCCGGAGCGGTGCTCGTCGAGCAGCTCACCGGTCCACGGGCGCTCGGTGGCCGCTTCGCGCAGGACCGCGTACTGGTCGCGGTCGAGCTCCTCGCGCCACTCGGCGTCGGACTTGTTCACGGAATACGACGACATGGGTCTCCCTCGGAATCCTCGTCAGTGTACGGGGGCGGTCGCGCCCCTCCACCTGGTCCAACCCCCGGGACGACGGCTCCATTCCGCCTCCGCGGGCTCTGGAGGAGACTCCCCGCCGGCACGCCGCGACGCGGTCACGAGCCGTTCGGAGCGCCTCCCCGGCGGTGGCGTCGCGCCTGCCTACCCTGGGGGGATGAGCAGGACGACGGACCCGAGACCGGGCACCGGTCTGTCCGAGCGCGAGCTGCGGGTGCTCGCCTTCGAGCGCGAGTGGACGGCCCGCTCCGGGGACAAGGACGACGCGATCCGCTCCCAGTTCGGACTGTCGGCCGCCCGCTACTATCAGGTGCTCAGCGCGGTGCTCGCCTCTCCGGCCGCCCTCGCGCACGACCCGATGCTCGTCACGCGGCTGCAGCGCATCCGCGACCAGCGCGCCGGCGCCCGCGCCTCGCGACGCCTCGGGCGCCTCGAGTAGACAAGCTGCTCGAGTCCACCAACGGAAGGCCGGCCGTACCCCCGATGTCGAACACGCACCCGAGAGACCGCTTCGACGAGGTCCCGGCGACGGAGGCGCGCGTCGGCGCCCACCGCCGGCCGCCGGCCCCTCACGCCCGCGCGGTCGCCCTCGCCTGGGCCGCGCTCGCCACCGGAGTCATCGTCCTGCTCGGCTTCATCGGGCTGCTGGTCATCGACGACCGGGTGCAGTTCACGGACGTGTTCACTCCGCCCACCGCGACCGCCGAGGCGACTCCGACCGCCGCCGCGACGCTCGATCCCGAGCTCGCCGTCGCCGTCCTCAACGGCACCGCCACCGTCGGACTCGCCGCCAGCGCCGGCGACGCCCTGACGACGGCCGGCTGGAGCGTCCCGACCGTCGCGAACGCGAACACCGAGGACATCGCCGCCACGACCGTCTACTTCAGCGACCCGGCGCTCGAGGGAGCGGCCCTCGGTCTCGTCGACTCGCTCGGAACGGGGACCGTCCTGTTCTCGCAGGACTTCGTCGAGACGGGCTCCGTCGTCGTGGTCCTGGGGGCCGATTACGCGTCCGAGCAGGGCTGATCGGGGCCCTCTGTTACGGGCACGTTTCCTCCGTGTTGAATCCCGGGCAACTCTTCCCCGCGAGGCCCTTTCCAGCCCCTCCCGGGGCCGATAGCCGGATTAGTATTCCTGACCAGGCACCAGCACATCGCTCGTGCCGCGGGCATCACAGCACTGGGGAGTACAGAGATGGCGAACGGAACCGTCAAGTGGTTCAACGCTGAGAAGGGCTACGGCTTCATCACGGTCGACGGCGGCGGACAGGACGTCTTCGTCCACTACTCCGCGATCGACATGTCGGGGTACAAGGTCCTCGAGGAGGGGCAGCAGGTCGCGTTCGAGGTCGGCACGGGGTCGAAGGGCCCCCAGGCCGAATCGGTCCGCCCGGCCTGACCGCCGAGCCTCCCGGGAGCCGTCGTCCGCCTCGTGCGGGCGGCGGCTCCTCCGTGTCGGAGCGCGTGCCGGTCGCTTGCACTCGTCCACCGCGAGTGCCAGAATCGACCTTGGCACTCGCTCCGGTCGAGTGCCAGCACAGACATTTCACGACGTCCGGGAGGGACGAGAAACACACATGGCCAAGATCATTGCTTTTGACGAAGAAGCCCGCCGCGGCCTCGAGCGTGGACTCAACACTCTGGCCGACGCGGTCAAGGTGACCCTCGGCCCGCGCGGCCGCAACGTCGTCCTCGAGAAGAAGTGGGGCGCTCCCACCATCACGAACGACGGCGTCTCCATCGCCAAGGAGATCGAACTCGACGAGCCGTACGAGAAGATCGGCGCCGAGCTCGTCAAGGAGGTCGCCAAGAAGACCGACGACGTCGCCGGCGACGGAACCACCACCGCGACCGTCCTCGCTCAGGCGCTCGTCCGCGAGGGCCTGCGCAACGTCGCGGCCGGCGCCGACCCGATCAGCCTCAAGAAGGGCATCGAGAAGGCCGTCAAGGCCGTCACCGCCGAGCTCATCGCCGGCGCGAAGGCGATCGAGACCAAGGAGGAGATCGCGGCGACCGCCTCCATCTCCGCCGCGGACCCCGAGATCGGCGCAATCATCGCCGAGGCGATCGACAAGGTCGGCAAGGAGGGCGTCGTCACCGTCGAGGAGTCGAACACCTTCGGCACCGAGCTCGAGCTCACCGAGGGCATGCGCTTCGACAAGGGCTACCTGTCGCAGTACTTCGTGACCGACCCCGACCGCCAGGAGGCGGTGTTCGAGGACCCCTACATCCTCATCGTCAACTCCAAGGTCTCGAACATCAAGGACCTGCTCCCGGTCGTCGACAAGGTGATCCAGGCGGGCAAGCAGCTGCTGATCATCGCCGAGGACGTCGACGGCGAGGCGCTGGCGACCCTGGTCGTCAACAAGATCCGCGGCATCTTCAAGTCGGTCGCCGTCAAGGCCCCCGGCTTCGGCGACCGTCGCAAGGCGCAGCTCCAGGACATCGCGATCCTCACCGGCGGCCAGGTCATCTCCGAGGAGGTCGGCCTCAAGCTCGAGAACGTCACCCTCGACCTGCTCGGCTCGGCCCGCAAGGTCGTCATCACCAAGGACGAGACCACGATCGTCGAGGGTGCCGGCGATGCCGAGGCCATCGCCGGCCGCGTCGCGCAGATCCGCGGCGAGATCGAGAACACCGACAGCGACTACGACCGCGAGAAGCTCCAGGAGCGCCTCGCGAAGCTCGCCGGCGGCGTCGCGGTCATCAAGGCCGGAGCGGCGACCGAGGTCGAGCTCAAGGAGCGCAAGCACCGCATCGAGGACGCCGTCCGCAACGCGAAGGCCGCCGTCGAGGAGGGCATCGTCGCCGGTGGTGGCGTCGCCCTCATCCAGGCCGGCAAGCTCGCCTTCGAGAAGCTCGAGCTCGTCGGAGACGAGGCGACCGGCGCGAACATCGTCAAGGTCGCCATCGACGCCCCGCTCAAGCAGATCGCCCTCAACGCGGGCATGGAGCCCGGCGTCGTCGCTGCGAAGGTCCGCGAGCTGCCCACCGGACACGGCCTCAACGCCGCGACCGGTGAGTACGTCGACCTCATCGCCGCGGGCATCATCGACCCGGTCAAGGTCACGCGCTCCGCTCTGCAGAACGCGGCGTCGATCGCCGGTCTCTTCCTCACCACGGAGGCCGTCGTCGCCGACAAGCCCGAGAAGAACCCGGTCGCCGCGGGCGGCGACCCCACCGGAGGCATGGACTTCTAGTCCAGGCCCCCCATCACGCAGAAGGCGGTTCCCCTCCGGGGGAGCCGCCTTCGGCGTTTCCGGAGGCATCTGAGCGAGCAGCGGGGGACCGAACCGGCAGGTGGTCCTGGATCCGCCCCGCGACCACAACGGCGGTCCTCCTCCGGTGGCACCGCCCTCCGCGCCGCCTCGGTCTCCTCAGCGGACACCGGCACCGGAAGCGCGTGGAAGGCGCCGGTGCGGGTCGCGACGTCCGGGTCAAGGCGGAGAAGTCTTCGGCCGAACGGATGCGGACGGCGATCCCGCAGGATCCGGTGACGCGGCATCCGTCGAGCGTCGGGTCTCATCTCCAGCGGTCCGGGCGGGCTCGCCGCCCGGTGGTCCCCAAGAGGAGAGAGTGAGCTGCGCGCGGCCGTGAGCGCCGGGTGCGCGAGGTCACGGTCGCCCCGGGCGGATCGATCCGTGCCGCTCGCGGACGTCGACGGGAGAGCCCGGATCGAAGGGGCCCCCGAGGAGGGACGGACCGCGGTGCGGATCAGACCGAGGCGGGGGAGGTCTCGCCGTTCTGGCCGACCGTGAGCAGCGGCAGCGCGACGCGGAAGGTCGCGCCTCCGCCCGGCGTCTCGACGACGTCCACGCGGCCCTTGTGCGCGGCGACGATCGAGGACACGATCGCCAGTCCGAGGCCGCTGCCACCGGTCTCGCGGGTCCGCGACGTGTCCGCGCGCCAGAAGCGCTGGAAGATCTTCTCGCGGATCTGCGGCGGGATGCCCTCGCCGTGGTCGATGACCTCCAGCAGGGCGAGGCGGCGGGAGCGGTCGACGGCGACGCCGATCTCGATCGGAGTGTCCTCGGGCGTGTAGCGGACGGCGTTGCCGATCAGGTTCGTCAGGACCTGGCGGATCTTGTTCTCCTCCGCCATCACCATCGCCGGCACGCCCGGCTCCTCGGGGGCGGTGGCGGTGCCGGCGGCGATCTCCTCGGCGTTGACCCGTCGCGGACGCCGGCGGAATCGGGCGAGCCTCGCTCCTGCAGCGGCGATCGGGCCGGTGAGCCCGGGGTTCGTCAGCTCCATGGTCTGCGTGGCGGAGGCGCCGGCCTCGTCGGGCTCGAGCGCGGGCGTCTCCACGGGGGTGTCGTCGCGGGTCTCGACGCCGAAGTCGCGGTCGGGCCAGGAGGCCATCGCGTCCATCGCGGCGTCGCGGGCGAGCGGCATCAGATCGACGGGCGCGAGTGCGAGAGGCTTCGTCTCGTCGAGGCGGGCGAGCTCGAGGAGGTCCTCGACCAGGCCGCCCATCCGGATCGCCTCCTTCTCGATGCGCTCCATCGCCTGGCCGACGGCCTCGGGCGTCTGCAGAGCGCCCATCCGGTACAGCTCGGCGTAGCCGCGGACCGAGACCAGCGGCGTGCGCAGCTCGTGGCTGGCGTCGCCGACGAAGCGGCGCATCTGGTCGATCGTGCGGGCGCGGTCGCGGAAGGCGGAGTCGATCCGCCCGAGCATCGCGTTCAGGGAGCGGTTGAGGCGCCCGACCTCGGTGTTGGGCGTCGTGCCGTCCAGACGCTGGCTGAAGTCGCCGTCCGCGATGGCGGCAGCGGTCTGCTCGACCTCGCGCAGCGGGGCGAAGGTGGTGGTGACCAGCAGGCGGGTGAGGAGTGCGCCGATCACGACGATCGCGACTCCGAAGCCCAGGAAGATCGTGAGGTACGTCGTCATGATGACGTCGACGCTGCGGGTCGACACCGCGAGCAGGAGCGTCTGGTACTCGGTGCCCCTCGTGAACACCGTCGACATGACGTGGTACTCGACCTTGCCGTTGGAGCTCCAGATCTCCATCGGCTTGTCGCCGCCCTGCAGCGCCTGCTCGAGGGTGAAGGTCTGCGGGAAGGCGGGGTCGGCCGCGCCGGACGCGTTCGTGTTGTCGAGCGTGCCGTACTGGTCGTAGACGGCGCCGAAATCGGCCTTGGACTCGTCGATCGCGGCGAGGTCGTTGACGGAGAGGTCGCTCGCCGTCCGTTGGACCTGGTCGGCCAGCTGTGCGTCGAGCTGGGCGACGAGCTGCGGCTTCAGCATCGTCATCGTCCCGATCCCCGAGACGAGGAGTCCCAGCGTGAGCAGGAGGACCGTGACCGCGGTGATCTTGGTGCGCAACGAGATGGAGTTCCACCGCTCGGCCAGACCCTGATGCATGGCGGTGGAACTCCCTCGGGATCGGCGGGCGCCGCGCCTCCGGCGGGAGGTGGCGCCGAGGTGGCGGAGGCTAGGCCTTCGCGACCTTCAGCATGTATCCGAATCCTCGCTTGGTCTGGATGAGCGATTCCTCCGAATGCGTGTCGAGCTTACGTCGCAGGTACGAGATGTAGGACTCGACGATGCCCGCATCGCCGTTGAAGTCGTACTCCCAGACGTGGTCGAGGATCTGCGCCTTGCTGAGCACCCGGTTCGGGTTGAGCATCAGGTAGCGGAGCAGCTTGAACTCGGTGGGGCTGAGCTCCACCGGCTCGTCGCCGACGAGGACCTCGTGCGTGTCCTGGTCCATCGTCAGCTCGCCGGCCCGGATGACCGCGTCCTCCTCGGCGTGCATGGTGCGACGGAGGATCGCCTTGATGCGCGCGACGATCTCGTCGAGGCTGAACGGCTTCGTGACGTAGTCGTCACCGCCGACGGTGAGGCCCGTGATCTTGTCCTCGGTGTCGTCCTTCGCCGTGAGGAAGAGGATGGGGGAGGTGTACCCGGCCGAGCGGAGGCGCTTGGTCACGCCGAACCCGTTCATGTCGGGGAGCATCACGTCGAGGATGATCAGGTCCGGCTCCTCCTCGAGGACTGCCGAGATGGCCTGGGCCCCGTTGCCGACCGCGCGCACGGCGAAGCCGGCGAAGCGGAGGCTCGTGGTGAGCAGGTCTCTGATGTTGGGCTCGTCGTCGACGATGAGAATGCGGGGTCCGTCCATGCAGGACAGTATCTGGCCGTCGGCTGTACGGAGTCTGGGAGTCGGTTGTCCGGGCGCTCGGTGCAGGCTCGGCGGCGGGGAACGCCGGATCGGAGGCGGTGCGGCAGGAGGAGAGCGCGTCCGATCAGGGCTGCGCGCGGCGGCGCCGGACACCCACGATGAGCATCGCGATCATCATGAGGAACGCGATGGGCAGGCCCACCAGCGGCACAGCGAAGACGAACTGCCAGAACGGGCCGGCGTACTCGCGGATCCCGAGCGCGGGGGCGACCAGGATCGCGAGGAACGCGAGGACCGTCACGACGATGATCGCGATGAACATGTAGGCGAGCGTGCGCTCCGCGCGTCCGACGCCCGCCGGCTCCTGTGGCTTCACCCGTCAAGGATAGGGCGGCCCCGGTCGACTAAACTGATGGCTGCTTCATTTCCAGGAGGGGTCTGCATGCCTACCGGCAAGGTCAAGTTCTACGACGAGGAGAAGGGCTTCGGCTTCATCAGCACTGATGACGGCCAGGAGGTCTTCCTGCACGCTTCCGCGCTGCCCTCCGGGACCGCGGTCAAGGCCGGCACCCGCCTCGAGTTCGGCATCGCCGACGGCAAGCGCGGGGCGCAGGCGCTCTCGGCGCGCGTCCTCGACGCCCCGCCGAGCCTGGTGAAGCTCAACCGGAAGTCCGCGGACGACATGTCCGTGATCGTGGAGGACACGGTCAAGCTGCTCGACGGGATCGGCGCCGGGCTCAAGCGCGGCCGCTACCCCGACAAGGCGCACGGGCGCACGATCGCGGCGCTCCTGCGCCGGGTTGCGGACGAGCTGGATGCCTGACGCCGACGGCACGACCGACGAGCAGGGCCCGGTCGAGGAGACCGTCGCCGCTCCGACCCCGGAGGACGCTCGCGTGGAGCAGTCCTCGGGAGAGGGCGACTCCGGCGAGCCGGACACGACTCCTGCCGATTCTGACTCCTCCGCTGAGGACACGCGCGGAGGCGACGAGGAGATCGCCGCTGACGAGGCGGCTCCTGTCGACGAGGCTCCCTCCGGCGAGGGTGTGAGCGACGCCGCCCTCCCGGTGACCGAGGCTCCTGGCGAGGACTCCGCCTCTGCGGAGGAGACTCCTCCGGCCGACGATGTCGCCGCTGAGGCGGGGGCTCCCGGCGCGGACACGGCTTCTGCTGCAGTGCCGGCTCCTGCTGAGGACGCGGCCACTGCTGACAACTCGACTCCTGCTGACGACGCGGGAACACCTGAGGACTCGGCTCCTGCTCGGGACGTGGCTCCTGCTGACGACTCGGCTCCTGCTGAGGATGCGACTTCTGCTGAGGATTCCGCCCTCGTCATGGACGAACCTTCCGAGGCCGATGGCGCACCGGCGGCGGACGCGACGTCAGCCGACGACGACGCTTCCACGGGGGAGGCGGACGAGGCCGCCGCGGACGAGGCTCCCGAGCCCGTCTACGAGGCGGACGCCGTGCTTGCCGGGTCTTTCGATGTCGCGCGCGCCGCGCTCGCCGAGATCGCCCCCGAGGGGACGATCGGCGAGCTGGTCACGACTCTGGCGCAGGGCGAGCACGTCGTGTCGCTGCAGTTCGCGAACCTCATGCGCGGGTACCCGGGTTGGCTGTGGACGGCGACGCTGTCCCGGATCGACGAGACCGAGGACGTGAACGTCCTGGAGGTCGAGCTGCTGCCGGGCGAGGGCGCGGTCCTCGCTCCGGACTGGGTGCCGTGGTCCGTGCGTCTCGCCGACTACCAGACCGCGCAGGACGCGCTCGGCGAGGAGGTCGAGGACGCGGACGACGACGAGCTCGAGGACGCCGAGGAAGACGACCTCGACGACGAGTCGGACGACGACTCCGACGAGGACGAGGACGCGGGCGACGACGACGACTCGGATGACGACGACGACTCGGAGGACGATTCCGACGACGACGACTCGGACGACGAGGACTCGGACGAGGACGACTCCGACGACGAGGACTCCGACGACGTCGAGCCCGAGCCCGCTCCCGCCCCGACGACCCGTCGCCGTCGCCGTCGCCGCTGATCCGGTCCGGCGCCGCCCGATGAGCATCGACTCCGACACCCGCATCGCCTATCCCGGCGGCGCCGTTCGCTCCTCCGGGCGCGTGCAGCACGTGGGCCGGCTGCAGGACGGCCGCTGGGCGGTCGTCCTCGATGCGACCGCCGCTCACCCCGTCGACCCGACCTGGCCCGACCAGGGGCCCGACCGCGGCGCGCTGGCCGTGGCGGGGGAGCGGCATCCCCTCATCGACTGCCGCATCGGGGCGTGGCAGGGCGGCGAGCTGCACGTCGGCGAGCGGCTCCCGGCGCGGCTCGGCACTCCGGAGTGGAGCTTCGTCGTCGTCCACATCGTCGACGACGCCTCCTCACTCCACGTGGACGACGAGGTCGACGTCGAGGTCGACGCGGAGCACCGGCACGAGCTCTCCCGTGGGCACACCGCCTGCCACCTCGCCTCCCTCGCCCTGAACGCCGCTCTGGCCTCGTTCTGGTCGAAGCCGGCGCGCACCGACGCTCTCGGGAACCCGGACTTCGACCAGGCGGCGATCCAGACCTCGCGGATCGGCGAGTCCGGCTCCACCGACGTCTACCGCCTCGGCAAGTCCCTCCGACGCAGCGGGATGGACACCGCCCGCCTGCTGGCGGAGATCCTCGAGGTGCAGGAGCGGGTGAACGCCCTCCTCGCCGAGTGGATCGCCTCCGACGCGGAGGTGCGCATCGAGCGCGACGACGACCTCCTCAGCACGCGGCGGACATGGCGCTGCACCCTCCCCGCGGGGGACGCCGCGATCGCGTGCGGCGGCACCCACGTCGAGCGCCTCGGCGAGTTCACCGGCCTGCGCGTCCGTCTCGAGCCCGAGGCCGACGGCACCGGACTCCGGATGGAGACCGACGCGGTCTAGCGTCGGTTGCGGCTGTAGAACAGCCCGATCGTGCCGAGGACCAGTCCGATCACGACGGTCGACAGGACGACCGGCTCGATGACGGCTCCGACGGCCGTCGCCACGAGCACGGCCACGAGCGCGACCGCCCAGACGACGCACCCGACCAGCAGAGCCGTCGCGTCGTCGCTCGCGTAGGGCGGCGGCGCGGGCCGCCGCTCCTCCTCGCGCAGCCACAGCCGCATGGCGTGCCTCAGACCGCCAGGCGCTCGAGGACGTGGTCGATGCAGCCGAGCAGCGAGCGGACGTCGTCCGGCTCGATCGCGACGAACGTCGCCACGCGCAGCTGGTTGCGGCCGAGCTTGCGGTACGGCTCCGTGTCGACGATCCCGTTCGCGCGGAGGATCTTCGCGACGAGAGCGGCATCGACGGAGGCGTCGAAGTCGACGGTCGCGACGACCTGGGAGCGGTGCTCGGGCACCTCGACGAACGGGGTGGCGAGGCTCGAGGCCTCGGCCCAGTCGTAGATCGCGGAGGAGGACTCGGCCGTGCGCGCCGACGCCCAGGCCAGGCCGCCCGAGGCGTTCATCCACTCGAGCTGCGACTCCATCAGCAGGAGGGTCGAGAGCGCCGGAGTGTTCAGCGTCTGGTTCAGGCGCGAGTTGTCGACGGCGTTCTTGAGGCTGAGGAACTCGGGGATGTAGCGGCCGCTCGCCGCGATGCGCTCGATCCGCTCGATCGCGGCGGGGGAGAAGAGGCCGAACCAGAGTCCGCCGTCGGAGGCGAAGTTCTTCTGCGGCGCGAAGTAGTAGACGTCGGCCTCGGCGATGTCGACGTCGATGCCGCCCGCCGCGCTGGTGGCGTCGATGACGGTGAGCGCGCCCTCGTCGCCGCGGACCCGGCGGACCGGGGCCATCACTCCGGTGCTCGTCTCGTTGTGGGGCCACGCGTACACGTCGATCCCCTCGACGATCTCGACCTCGCTCCGGGACCCCGCGGGGGCGGAGACGACGTGGGCCGGCTCGAGGAACGGCGCGGAGGCGGCGGCCGCGAACTTCTGGCCGAACTCGCCGAACGTGAGGTTCTCGGCGCGGCGCTCGATGAGGGAGAAGGCGGCGGCGTCCCAGAAGGCGGTCGAGCCGCCGTTGCCCAGCAGGACCTCGTAGCCGTCGGGGATGCGGAACAGCGTGGCGAGGTGCTCGCGCACGCGCCCGACGAGGTCCTTGACGGGCGCCTGGCGGTGCGAGGTCCCGAGGAGGTGCGCGCCCTGCGTCGCGAGGTGGGCGAGCTGGTCGTGCCGCACCTTGGACGGGCCGCAGCCGAACCGTCCGTCGTGGGGGAGCAGCTCGCGAGGAATGGTGAGGTCCGGCATGCGTTAATACTAGGGTTCCCGGCCCGCACCCCTCCTCCGAGCGACGGAGGCCTGCGTCGCGCCGCAGCGCCGATGCTGCGTCGTGGCGACCACTAGGGTGGAGCGCGCCGAGACGGGAAGGCTGAGATGACGGATCTGATCGACACCACCGAGATGTACCTGCGCACCATCCTCGAGCTCGAGGAGGAGAACATCATCCCGCTGCGCGCGCGCATCTCGGAGCGGCTCAGCCACTCCGGGCCGACCGTGTCGCAGACCGTCGGTCGCATGGAGCGCGACGGCCTCGTCGTCGTCTCGGGCGACCGCCACCTCGAGCTCACCTCCGACGGCCGCCGCAAGGCGATCCACGTCATGCGCAAGCACCGCCTCGCCGAGCGGCTCCTCCACGACGTCATCAAGCTCGACTGGGAGTTCGTGCACGAGGAGGCCTGCCGCTGGGAGCACGTGATGAGCGAGCAGGTCGAGCGCCGTCTCCTCGAGATGCTCGACCACCCGACGGAGTCGCCCTACGGCAACCCGATCCCGGGCCTGGACGAGCTCGGCGACACCCCCGCCTCCCGCTTCGCCGACGGCGTCATCAGCCTGCCGCGCTTCGTCGCCGGGTCGAGCGAGCCCCGCCGCGGCGTCGTCCGTCGCCTCGGCGAGCCGGCGCAGGTCGATCCGGAGCTCCTCCTCCAGCTCAAGCAGGCCGGGGTCGTGCCCGGTGCCGAGGGCGAGTTCTCGGCCCTCAACGGCTACGTGCTCGCGCGCATCGACGGAGCCGAGGCGGGCATCGAGCTGCCGAACGAGGTCGCGGCGCACATCTTCCTCGTCGTCTGACCCGCGTCTCCCTGGGAGCGGCCCGTACGGGCCCTTACCGCATCCGGTGACCGGAGTCGAACGGGAGAGCGGTCTCTTCCCGCCGAGAAGGTGACAAATCGGTAACGGTCGCTTACGCTCTGTGGAGCCCTGCGGCCGAGCCTCGGTCCCAGGGCGCGGGATCCGACGCCCCCACACCCGTCTCGGATCCTGTGCACACCGATGCTTCGCGCATGAGACGGGACAGCTGCCTGGGCTGAGGGGACGTCGGAGGATCTCCCCCTTGCCCCAGAACCCCCTCACCCCGAATGAGGACGCCGGCTCACCCGACCGGTTCCGCTCCAACCACCCCGACCGTTCCGGCGACGCGACCTTCGAGAACCGGCCCCCGGTCATCCGCGCCCGGATCCACGGGGACGCACCCGTCTCCCGTCGCGCCGTTCCCGCAGCTCCTGCCCGCCGCGCGGACATCACCGACTTCGTGCCGTCGCCGGCCGGGACCCCGCGCAAGCGCCGGGGCCGTGTCGTCGGCAAGGTCGCGATGGTCGGCTTCGCCGGCGCGCTGGTCGCGACGATGGCGCTCCCCGCCTACGCCTTCACTCCGGGCAGCCAGGACGACGGCCTGTTCGCGGCGTCGCGAGCCGACCTCCTCCGCCAGGGCTCCGCGCAGACCGTCGCCGTCGACGGCGGAGTGGTGCAGGCCGCGATCGCCCGCGACGGCTTCTCGGCCGAGGCGGCGCCCCCGCCGCCCGCACCGGAGCCCGAGCCCGTCGTGGTGGCCGAGCCCGTCGTCGACACGAGCGACGTCGCCGAGGCGCGCGCCGAGACCGCCGAGGAGTTCAACTCCTACTCCGGCGCCTCGGCCAGCGAGATCGCGGCCGCCGCCCCGACCACCAGCTACAGCCTCTCGGCGGTGTTCGACACGGCGATGCAGTACCAGGGCGTGCCCTACGTCTTCGGCGGAGCCGACCCGAGCGGCTTCGACTGCTCCGGCTTCGTGATGTACGTCTTCGCGCAGTACGGCATCTCGATGCCGCACTCGGCCGCGGGCCAGGGCGCCATGGGCACCCCCGTCTCGCTCGCCGACGCGCAGCCCGGCGACCTCGTCATCATGGACGGCCACGACGGCTTCTACGCCGGCAACGGCAACATCCTGCACGCACCCTACGAGGGCGCGAGCGTCCGCGTGCAGCCGCTGTGGACCTCCGACTACCGGATCGTGCGCATCAACGGCTGATCCGGTCGATCCGCTCGAGAGCCCGTCCCCTCCTGGAGGGGGCGGGCTCTCGTCGTCCCGCCGTGTGAACGCCGCGTGACGAATCCGGACCGACCCCTGGTGTTCCGGGCGTGAAGGGTTAACCTGAACCCCAGTCCGCTCGCGTGGCGAGCGGATCGATTCGTCGAGGGACGGAGTGCCGGGATGGCCGAGCGGAGCGGGCGCCACAGCGTGGGGCTGCGCTCGCGCGTGCGGCCGGTCGATTCGATACGCGCGCGGGTCCTCACCGCGGCGGTGCACTCCTCCGACACGCGGATACGACTCCACGTCATCGCGCGGCACTCCGCCGCGGCCTCGCAGGGCGCCGTCATCACGACGGCGCCCTTGCTCGTGGTCGCGGCGCCTTCGCGCGACGGCGTGCGACAGCACGGAGGTCACTGATGCGCACTCTGGTTCTCAACGCCGGCTACGAGCCGCTCGCGGTGGTGTCGTTCAAGCGGGCCCTGGTCCTGCTGATGACGGAGAAGGCGACCGTGATCGCCGCGGACGAGGGCAATCCGGTGCACAGCGCGCACGGCGACCACGTGCGGCCCTCGGTGATCGTGCTGACCCGGTACGTGCGCATCCCGAGCGGCCGGAGCGTGCCGGTGTCGCGCCGGGGCGTGCTCCGCCGGGACAACCACCGCTGCGGCTACTGCGGTCAGCACGCGGCGACGATCGACCACATCCAGCCCAAGTCGCGCGGGGGCCGGGACACGTGGGAGAACCTCGTCGCCTGCTGCCAGCGCTGCAACAACGTCAAGAGCGACCGCACCCCGCACGAGATGGGATGGCGTCTGCGCACCGTCCCCCGGATGCCGCGCGCCGGCTCCTGGCTCGTGCGCGGCGCGGAGCGGACGCAGCCCGACTGGGACGACTACCTGGCTCCCGCCGCCTGACGGGCCGCGGTCGCGCCGCTGGCGGCGTTGTCGTCGGGCGCGATAGCCGGTATCGCTTCCTCCTCCGCCTTGCCAGCGCCTGACGGGCCGCGGTCGCGCCGCTGGCGGCGTTGTCGTCGGGCGCGATACCGCCGGTATCGCTTCCTCCTCCGCCTTGCCAGCGACACGACCGCGACCCGTCAGGAGAGGGGCGTCGGGTGCGGCCCAGCGTTACTCGTTGTCGTTGCCGGTGTTGGCGCTGGCGTTGCCGGAGCGCTCGCCGGCCCAGGTCCAGTTCGCGACCTCGGGGATGTCCTCGCCGTGCTCGCGGGTGTAGGCGCGGGCGCGGATGCGGGCGTCCTGCATCTCCTGGCGGAGACCGGCGGCGCGGGCGCCGAGGCCGGGGGTCCGGTCGATGACGTCGATCACCAGCGAGTAGCGGTCGAGGTCGTTGAGCATCACCATGTCGAAGGGAGTGGTGGTGGTGCCGTTCTCCTTGTACCCGCGCACGTGCAGGTTGCCGTGGCCGGTCCGCTTGTAGGTCAGGCGGTGGATGAGCCACGGATAGCCGTGGTAGGCGAACACGATCGGGCGGTCGGGAGTGAAGATGGCGTCGAACTCGCGGTCGGAGAGGCCGTGCGGGTGCTCCGACTCCGACATCAGGCGCATCAGATCGACCACATTGACCGTGCGGATCGCGAGGTCCGGCAGCGTCTCGCGGAGGATGCTCACCGCCGCGAGGGTCTCGAGGGTCGGCACGTCGCCCGCGCAGGCGAGCACGACGTCCGGGGACTCGCCCTGCCGCTCGCTGCTCGCCCACTCCAGGATGCCGAGGCCGCGCGTGCAGTGCGCGACCGCCTCCGCCATCGTGAGCCACTGGGGCGAGGGCTGCTTGCCGGCGACGACCACGTTGACGTAGTCCACGCTCCGGAGGCAGTGGTCGTAGGTCGAGAGGAGCGTGTTCGCGTCGAAGGGCAGGTAGACGCGCACGACCTCGGGCTTCTTGTTGACGACGTGGTCGATGAAGCCCGGGTCCTGGTGGCTGAAGCCGTTGTGGTCCTGGCGCCAGACGTGGCTCGAGAGCAGGTAGTTGAGGCTCGCGATCGGGCGGCGCCACTCGATGTCGCGGGTGCCGTCCAGCCACTTCGCGTGCTGGTTGAACATCGAGTCGATGATGTGGATGAATGCCTCATAGCAGGTGAAGAGCCCGTGGCGGCCGGTGAGCAGGTAGCCCTCCAGCCAGCCCTGGCACTGGTGCTCCGAGAGCACCTCCATGACCCGCCCGGCGCGAGCCAGGTGGTCGTCGAGGGGGCTGAGCTCGGCGTCCCACTGCTTGTCGGTGGCGGCGTAGACGGATTGCAGCCGGTTGCTCGCGACCTCGTCCGGCCCGAAGAGGCGGAAGTTGGTCGGGTTGGCGCGGATGACGTCGGCGAGCCATTCGCCGAGCACCTTCGTCGCCTCCGCGACGGTGCCACCCGGCTGCTCCACGACGACCTCGTAGCGGCGGAAGTCGGGCAGGTCGAGGGTCTGCCGCAGCAGCCCGCCGTTCGCGTGCGGGGTCGCGCTCATCCGCAGCTCGCCCTCGGGGGCCAGCGAGCGGACGCGGTCGACCACGCCGCCCTCCTCGGTGAAGAGCTCCTCGGGCCGGTAGGAGCGGAGCCAGTCCTCGAGGAGCCGGGTGTGCGCCTCGGTGTCGCGGGCGTTGGGCAGCGGAACCTGGTGCGAGCGGTAGGTGCCCTCCACCTGGACGCCGTCGATCTCGGTCGGACAGGTCCAGCCCTTCGGGGTCTTCAGCACGATCATCGGCCAGGCCGGGCGTGAGAGGTCGCCGGCTGCGGCGCGCTCCTTGATCGCCGCGATACGGTCGAGCACCGTGTCCAGGACGTCGGCGAACCGCTCGTGCACGCGCATCGGGTCCTCGCCGTCGAAGCCGCCCTCGACGAGGAACGGCTCGTGGCCGTACCCGCGGAGGAGGCTGTCGAGCTCCTCCTGCGGGATGCGGGCGAGGACGGTCGGGTTCGCGATCTTCCAGCCGTTGAGGTGCAGGATCGGCAGGACGACGCCGTCGGTGAGCGGGTTCACGAACTTGTTGGAGTGCCAGCTGGTGGCGAGCGGGCCGGTCTCGGCCTCGCCGTCGCCGACGACCGCCGCGACCAGGAGGTCCGGGTTGTCGAAGGCCGCTCCGTACGCGTGGCTCAGCGCGTAGCCGAGCTCTCCGCCCTCGTGGATGCTGCCCGGGGTCTCGGGGGCGGCGTGGCTGGGGATGCCCCCGGGGAAGCTGAACTGGCGGAAGAGGCGGCGCAGCCCCTCCTCCGACTCGTCGATGTGCGAGTAGATCTCGCTGTAGGTGCCGTCGAGGTAGGCGTTGGCGACCATGCCCGGTCCGCCGTGGCCGGGGCCGGTGATGTAGAGGGTCGGCTGGCGGCGCTCGCGGATCGCGCGGTTCAGGTGCGCGTAGATCAGGTTGAGGCCGGGGGTGGTGCCCCAGTGGCCGAGCAGACGGGGCTTGATGTCCTCCCGGCTCAGCGGGGTCTTCAGGAGCGGGTTCGCGAGCAGGTAGATCTGCCCGACCGCGAGGTAGTTCGCGGCGCGCCACCAGGCGTCGACCGTGTCGAGAGTGTCCTGGGTCAGCTCGGCGTCGGCGGGTCGCGCGATCCAGCTGTGCTCGGGGACGGGCAGGAGGGACGGAGCGGGGGAGTCGGCCATGTGCTCACGCTGGCATCCGGACGCCCGGGGCGGAAGGGCCTTGCAGGCCCGGCTCAGGAGGGGGTCAGCCGCGCGGCGTCGCCCGGCGGAGGACCAGCGAGCCGACCGCCGTCAGCAGGGCGGCGGGGACGAGGAGCAGAGCGGCGGCCGCGGCGGTGCCCGCGCTCTCGAGGACGTCCGTGACGACCGGCCGACCGCCGGCGAGAGTGACGACGACGACCACCGCGAGTGCCGCCGCTCCGAGGGCGAGGACGAAGGCCGTCACTCCGCGCTCCCGCCAGCGGAGGAAGACCGCGCCCGCTGCTCCGCCGAGGGCGAAGGCGGCGAGGAGCGAGCAGAGCAGGACGACGAAGCGCTCGAGCCACGGGCCGTCGAGGGGGGAGGCGAGGAAGAGCGCGCCGCCCAGCCACCAGCCCCCGGTCGCCTCCTCGATCGCCCCGAGGGCCACGACGATCGCGGACCAGAGCACGGACAGTGCCGCGAAGGCGAGGGCGCTGCCGAGGACGTGGTCGCGTCGGGTCGCTCCGTAGCTCAGCGCCAGCCCGAAGGTGGCGGTCGTGGCCTGGATGGAGCCGATGAAGAGGAAGACGACGATCAGCATCCCCGGCCCCACGAGCAGGATGCCCGAGTCGCCGCCGCCCCGCTCGGCCCCGATCCCGCGGAGGACGAGCCACCAGATCACGAGGTTGCCGGCGAGGACGGCGAGCAGGACGAGCAGCGGCCAGCCGAGGACCGTCCCGGGGTGGGCGAGGTGGAGCCTCAGGACGGAGAGGATCCTCCGCGGGGAGGCGGAGCGGCGGGCGGGGGCGGTCATGGTCGGTCCTCTCGGATCGGTGGCGGTGGTGTCAGCTGCTGCGCGGGGTGGCGCGGCGGAGGATCGCCCAGCCCGCGACTCCGGCGATCGCGGTCGGGATGAGCGAGAGGGCGTAGCCGCCCGCATATCCGACGCTGCCGAAGAAGGAGCCGACGGCGGGCCAGTTCTCGGTGAGGGTGAGGAGGGTGATCACGGCCAGCAGGACGGCGCCGAGGATCCCGAAGAAGAGCAGCATCCCGCGCTGGCGCCAGCGCACGTAGACCGCCGCCGTCGCCGCTCCGATGAAGAAGAAGAAGAGCAGGGCGCAGAGCACCGCGACAGCCTGCTCGCCCACGGAGTCCCCGCCGAAGTAGATCGAGCGGAAGAAGCTGCCGCCGAAGCCCCAGCCGTCGGTCGCCCGCTCCACGATCCCGAGGACCACGAAGACGCCGGTGTAGAAGACCGAGAGGGCGACGAAGGTGAGGGCCGTGCCGAGGGAGAAGTCGCGGCGGGTGGCGCCGTAGCCGAGGGCGAGGCCGAAGGTGACGTTCACCGACTGGACGGCCACGACCATCATGTAGACGAAGAGGAAGAAGGACGCGCCGGAGTAGGTCATCCCCTCCTGCGCCTCGAGGCGCTCGCCGGAATCGAGCCCGCGGAGGATCAGCCACCAGACGACCAGGTTGCCCGACAGGATGACGGCCGTGATGATCAGCGGCGTGTAGAGGATGGTGGCGGGGTTCGCGAAGTGCAGGCGGACGATGCTGCCGAGGCGGCCGGCGGCGGTGTCGTGGCGCGCGGGGGCGCCGGTGAGGGCGGTCATTCCGAGGCCTTCCCGGTGGTGAGCTGGACGACGAGCTGCTGGAGGGGGACGGACTCGAGTTCGAGCCCGTGGCGGGCGGCGGAGGCGCGGCCGGCGTCGTCGAGCCGGGGGAGCGTGGCCGAGGCGCGGCTGCCGAGAGCGGAGCGGGCGATGACCTCGCGGCCGGCGGTGAACGACTCGACGGCCTGCCGGGGTCCGATGACCGTCGCCGCGGCACCCCGCAGCTCCTCCGCGTCGCTGTCCACGACGAGGCGGCCCTGGTCGATGACGAGGACGTGCTCGAGCAGGCTGCTGACCTCGTCGATGAGGTGGGTGGAGAGGACGACCGTGCGCGGGTGCTCGGCGAAGTCCTGGAGTAGGCGGTCGTAGAACAGCTGCCGGGCGACGGCGTCCAGCCCCAGGTACGGCTCGTCGAAGAACGTGAGCGGGGCGCGGGAGGCGAGACCGACGATCACTCCGATCGCCGAGAGCTGTCCGCGGGAGAGCTTCTTGATCTTGCGGTCGACCGGGAGGCGGAAGTCCTCGACGAGCTCGCGGGCGAACGCCTCGTCCCAGCCGTCGAAGAACCAGGGAGCGCTGCGCAGGACGTGCTTCACCTTGAAGTCGTCGGGGTACTTCTGGCTCTCCTTGATGAAGCAGGTGCGGGAGAGTACGGCGGCGTTCTCCACAGGTGACTGCCCGAAGACGCGGATCTCGCCCGAGCTGGCGAACTCCTGGCCGGTGAGCAGCGACATCAGCGTCGTCTTGCCCGCGCCGTTGCGGCCGAGGAGGCCGTGGATGCGGTTCTCCTCCAGCGCGAAGCCGATGCCGTCGACGGCGCGCATGCGTCCGTAGTGCTTGGTGAGGTCGTGGACCTCGATGACCGCGCTCATCGCGATCCCCCTTCTGTGATCATGTCGGCGAGCTGCTCGGTGCTGAGGCCGAGCTTGGCGGCCTCGGCGAGCAGCGGAGCGACGAACTGGTCGCGGAACTGCGTGCGGCGCTTCTCGACCAGCCGGTCGCGCGCCCCCTCGGCGACGAACATGCCGATCCCCCTCTTCTTGTAGAGCACCCCGTCGTCGACGAGCAGGTTCACGCCCTTGCCGGCGGTGGCCGGATTGATGCGGTGGAACGCGGCGAACTCGTTGGTCGACGGGACCTGCGACTCCTCCGGCAGCGCGCCGTCGATGATGTCGTTCTCGATCTGCTCGGCGATCTGCAGGAAGAGCGGGCGGGAGTCGTCCACGCGGGCTCCTTCGGTGCTGGGTTGGGTGGTTCGTTGGTGTTGTAACTAACCATGGAGGCGGGAGGCGTCCGTGTCAAGAGGTGCGTGCCGCTCGGTCGGCGCGACGAGGGCCGTGGCGTGCTTCGCGAGCGTTGTGGTGGGCGGCCGGTCGGCGCTTCGCGGGGGGCGGGGCACGGCGGGTACACTGGCTCGGCCAGCCTCTGTAGCTCAATGGAAGAGCGACTCCGTCCTAAGGAGCAGGTTGGGGGTTCGAGTCCCTCCAGGGGCACCATAGACGGCTTACTGCAATCGCCCACCGAATCCAGGGCGGTGAGCAGGTCGCCTACGGTTTCAAACGGGTCACCTTCAAAGGTGGCCCGTTTCGCATTTTGTGGGCCGCGTCGCGTGAGTTCGGCATGAGCTTGGGCTGTCGCCGCCTCCGCGCCTAGACCCGCTTGAAACGCGCTCCAGCCTCGTTCTGCGGCCAGCAACTCGGCGAGCGGGGAGTTGAGTTCGTCGCCGATGACTTCGTCGTTGACGACATAAATGTGGGCGAAGATCGCCTGGTTGAGTAGTCGTCGGGTCTCGTCGCTTGCATTCCGGTAGAGCTCGTGCGGGGCCGTGAGCAGTTCCAGGTGCGCGTCGAGAAACGCCTTCCCGCTGGAGAGGTCGTCGTGGATTCCCCCGAGTTGGGAGGTGAGTCGTTCACGGTCGCGCGCAATAGCGCGGAGTCGTTCACGGATCTTGGCTTGTGGGAGTGCGCCGTCTGCTGCGAGGTCGAGGAGGTTTTCTTCCTTCGTCTCGAGCTGTGTGAGCTGGCCCAGCATTTGTTCGCGGAGCAGGCGCTTCGCTGCTTCGCTGTCGGTGAGAGCTGCCTCGATGCTCTGTCTGATTGCGGCGACGAACTCTGCGCGGAACTGGATGGTCTTGTAGTGCTCCTCGATAGCGGCTTCAACTCGTTCCGTGTTGGAGTAGGGCGCATCGCAGAGGTGGTCCTGTGTGCCGCGGCAGAAGAAGTACCAGTAGGTGCTTCCTTGTCGGCCGGTGGCTCGCATGATGATCATGCGCCGGTTGGTTTGGTCCTCGAGCCGGCAGCGCCCGCACCAGATTGTCCCTTTGAGGTAGTGGTCGTGGCGGCGTCGGCGTTCGCCGGAGTTGCCGCGAGCGTCCATGAGCTCTTGTACACGGTTGAAGGTCCCTTCGTCGATGAGCGGCTCGTGGCGACCTTCGAAGTACTCGCCCTTATAGCCAACTTCGCCGAGGTAGTACCGGTCCCGGAGCATCTGCTGCACCTTCGAGGCGGAAACGGGCCCGGCGGGGCGTCGGAGAGTTGGCCTTGTCCTCAGGCCTCGATCGGTGAGTTCCTCGACGATGTCGTCGATGGTGTGGTTCCGGTCGGCATAGAGCTCGAACGCGAGCTTCACGAACGCGGCGCGTTCGGGGTCCACGGCGACCGTGTTGATCTTTCGTCCGTCGACGTTGTCGGTGACATTGAGGTAGCCGAGCGGCGCTTTGCCGAGCGTGCCACCGTTCTTGGCCTTTTGGCCCATCTTGTAGGCGATATCCGCGCCATCTTCCCGGGAGCGGTACTCATTGAATGCGGCGAGGATGCCGTGCATGAGTTGCCCGACGGGGGTCGCGTCGATGGATTCGGTTGCGGAGATGAGTTCGACGCCGCGCTTCTGAAGGTCGGCCATGACTACGGCGTCGTCGATGCGGTTGCGAGCGAACCGAGACAGCTTGTGGACGATGACGTAATCGACATCCTTCTCCCGGCGGATGCGTTCCAGCATCTGCTGAAACGCCACGCGCTTGGTCATCTCGGTTGCGGAGCGACCCGGCTCGATGTACTCCGCTGTAACGGTGAGGCCGAGCTGTTCCGCCTTGCGCTGGCAGGCGATGCGCTGTGCGGGGATGGAGATGCCCTCAGGGTCGTAGTCCGTGTTGACCTGCCCCTTGGAGGAGACGCGGAGATAGATGACGGCGCGGGATCCCGGAGGGACGGCGTTGGGCGGGCTGTGGGTGCTCACGATGCCGAGGTCGTCCGCTTCGGCGTCTTCGGTAGCGACGGCCCGCAGGGCGGGTGGCTCGGATAGGAACGCGTTCGGGTAGGTGTCGTCGGGCAGGCTCATGACTGCCCTCCTTTCATGTGCGAGAGGACAGCGTCGAGCCACGAGATGATGCCGTGGTTTCGAGAGAGAGGTGGTGGAGTGCGCGCCTCGTGATTCAACGGGCTGAGGCGCATGCCCGATGCGAGATTCGACATCTGGTGCGTGCTCCGTTTACCTCTTAATTTTACCTCGTCAGGCCCGGTTTTCCGGGCCTGTTGACTATTCCGCAACAGTCCCTGTCTGCCGTTGGCAAACGCTCCTGCGGGTATGCGCTGGAAGCGAACGGAGGTCGGCTCGCTCATAACCTGTCTCCTGCTGTTAGGAGGATGTAGCGGCCGAGGGCGTCGACCCATCCCTCCTGTTCGATGGGGACGCGAAGGTCATTAAGTTCCTGCAGTGCGGGCTCAGCGCTGAGTTGGCCGGTGGCGGCGAAGCGCTCGAGGGCGGTCTCGGGGCCGTCGTGCAGGCTGGCTGCGATGAGCCGGGCAAGGGTCGCGCTTCGCGCTTCGCGCTTCGGGATCGAGGGCGAGTCCGAGTTCAATGACTTCCCGTGCGCGGTCGGTTTCGTCTGGCGCTGCCTTGGTGATAGCTGATGAGTTCATGGAATACCTCCTTTCGGTTAGGTGGTGATGCCCGGGCCGTATGGCGCGAGCTGACGCAGCATGGCGTCGGGGGTGACGACCCAGAACAGCGAGTCATTGAGGTCACGCTCTGCTGTGATGGCCGTGCGGAGTTTCGTCGCTCGTTCGGCGTCGGGGACGATCCAGACGATGGCCGGAAACAGTCCGCGAGTCGTATCTTCAATGCCGGTGGCGTGGTAGCGCTGGTAGGTGCGGCACTTGCGAAGCACGGCGGGTAGGTGTTCGGTGCCGAGGTCGACTTCGATGAACGAGTGGGTCTCGGTCGAGAGGTCTGCGGTGACGGCGAGTAGATCTGGCTTGAGCGCGATGACCGTCGCCCCGCTCACGGTAAAGGTGCGCCAACAAGTAGGTTCCGTTTCGAGCTCGAGGAGTTCGTACCGCCCGCCGTTCGCGTGTTCGATGAGCGTGACGGCGACGTCAGCGACGGCGAGCATGTGCGTGGCGAACGTCAGGCCGGGTTCGTCGTAGCGCTTGCGGATCCGGTCGCCTCGTCAGCTTCGGAGGAAGCGGCCACCGTGGGGGCCGAGTTGCCAGATTGTGAGAGCGGAGCCGTGCTTGATGCCGCCGATTCGCCTGGCCAGTCTGGTGATCGCGCCGAGCGCCTCGAGCCTTGTAAGGACGCGCGTCGTACCACGTGTGGCCGCTGAGGTGCTGGTGTGTGGTCCGAGCGGCTTGGCTGGGAAGTGTAGGCGCTGCAGTTGTCGGGTTGTGAGCAGCCGGAATCGTTCGAGGTCTTCGAGGACGCGGACGTCGCGATCGGTCAAGTGACTTTCGAGCTGCACCGCGCCGCGGCCCTCCGGTGTCATGGCTTCCTCCTGCCCGGCGCACCGCGGTTGTCCCCTGCAATGCAGGGGGAGTCCCCGCCTGAAAGGGGCGGACGTGGCCAGAACAGGGGTGAATGAGGCGGAGGGTGTTCGTCGTGACTGGAATAGCGAACGGAATAGCGGCCCGAAGACCCCATCTTGTGGTCAAGCGTGTGACGAGGGGCAGTCATGACCGCCTCGCCTTGGAACAGCAGCGTGGAGCGCTGTCCCCGGAACTTGAACGGCGCTCGTCCCCTGACGCCGTGAAGCAAGATCTCGTGTGAGCCGCGGAAGTAGTTCCCAAGGCCCATGTGGTACTTATCCCAGACGGCATTCGTCTTATAGGTGAAGCCCCAGGCCGCCATAACCTCGAGCGCGGCGGGGAGCGCAGCGTTAGTCGCCCAGAGCAGCAGCGTCGAATCATCTGCTGCAAGCGATGCGACCGGCATCTCCTTGATGCGGTCGAGAGTCATGAGCTCGTAGTGCTGGACTGCACCGCGTGCGCCGGCTTGCGCGATATCCCACGGCGGGTCCGCATAGATGACGGCGAACTTCTTTTCGGTCATGGGCGCGAGGGTGGTCATGTCGAGGAACTCCTTTCTCCAACTCGCACGAGCGGGCGAGCAGTGGCGAGGACTGGTTATGCGCTTCGGGGCCGAAGCTGTCAATCGTCCGGTCGGTGTCGTTGCGAAAACCACAACGCCAAGATCGAGGGCGGGCCGGCGATGAAACCGTCCGGCCCGCCCTCGAAGACAGAGCACTACTTCGGCTTCTCCGGCATACGGCCAGTTGCAAGGTAGGACTCACGGATGAGTGCCTTGCGCGCTTCGTGCGCGTCGGCACCAAGCGCATCCGCCAGGTGGAGCATGGTCGCGCGCATCTCATCCTGCTCCCGGTCAAGCTCGGCTTCGACGCGGTCAATGCGTCGATAACGACATGCCTTGATCCAGTCCATGAGCCGTCTCCCGGGTTCCTCTGCGGCCTCGAGCAAGGCAAACAAGGCCAGGACAGGGAGCGCGAGGAGTGCAAGTAGTCCGACGAACATCACGCCCACCGCCGAATCGCTGCGGCCGCGCCGAGGGTGTAGCTGTCGACGATCTCGCGGTAGCGGGCCTCGCCAAGAGGTGCGACCGTGATGAGGTGCTGCTCGAGGGCGGTCAGCGCGCCCACGTGCTCGAGGGCGGTGTGGGTGAGGAGTGCTCGCGCGTCCTCGCTCATCATCGCGACGATCGCGCGGGACTGCACCCGCTCGACCTCGCGAGTGGTCTGGCGCTGCATGCCCATCGACATGCGCCCTATTCCTTGCGTGTGGAACGGCGCGGTCTGGGAGGCGAGCTCGTTACTGGTGTTGAACATAGAGTGCCCTTCGTTCGTGACCCGAGTGCGGCTGATTACCGCCCTTTCAAGGGTCGAACGGGGACACCTGCGACGTCACTGACTCGAAACTGACACGATTGACTCGTGAAGGACGACGCCCTGCGTAAAGACCTCCGCGACGAGTTGCGCCTATTACGACGCGGCTCGGGAGTATTCGGTCTAGATCGCGTTGCTCCGTTGGAAGTCTTGACGGAGATCGTTGGGCGGGGCAGTGTCGAGCAGGCATATACGACCCTGCTCGATGTTCTCGAACGCGACGGGAAGAATCTGGAGGGTGACATCAGGGCTTTCTTCGAGACGGCCGGACTTGGCCTTGAAGGAAGCAACCTTGATGAACGTCTGAAGGCATACGCGGCCCTTCACTTCGAAGATCAGCGCACTGGACTCCGACGGAGCGACCGCGGGGCAGAACGACTTAGCTTCATCCTCCGCGATGAGTTCAATTACGAGCGACCGTGGGCGAACATCATCGCCGCCCAAAGCGGTGGCTATGCAACTGTCGGCGTCACCGTGAACATGCCCGAATACTCCCAATGGCGTCGTCCTCACGTGTATATCAACGATGCGTTCCAGGAGGGTCGAGTCTTTGAGCTTCACGATTCAACAACCACCCCCTGGTACGTCACCGGCCACGAACGGTTCCCAGACATTCCGCTGAACACCTCGTCAGATGTGGACACGCCATTGCTGGAGGTGAAGGTGGTTTGGGTGATGCCAGTGTGGCCCTCCTGGCAGAAAAGCACCCACCTCTGCGATCCGCGCCTGAAGGTGAAGCTCGTGAACAACCGTGACTACAGCGCCGAACTTTCGATCCTTTGGTTCAGCGCCGAGGCGGCCGCTACATGGGATCGCCCGCTCGCGCTGTACGAACCGTGGCTCCATGGCGGCGATCCGTCGTAGACGCGCGGCGGCGTGATTCCTGGTTTTGCGGTCCAGCGTGTGATTTTCACAGCAACGCCGATCGGAATATTGACGCCGGATGCAGCCAGCGCATACTGAGGACGCCTCCTCCGAGGGCAGCGGCTTTACGAGAGGAATCCGCCCGGATTCGTCGGCCGCTCCCAATGAGGAGGTGACTCACGATGAGTGAGACAACCCCAGCCGCCGGCTCCCCGGCGGCCAGTCAGGTGCGGACGCTTGCCGTACGCATCACGGACGATGTGCGCGCGCAACTGGACGTCATCGCCCAGCTGAACGACCGGAGCGTCACCGAAGAGATCCGGATCGCGTTGGAGCGATGGGTAGAGACGAGCAAGTCCGACCCAGCAGTGCTCGAACGAGCCGAGACGGTCAGAGCCGAGATCGAGCGCGAGGCGGAGACCAAGCGCAACGCCATCGCGGCGATCTTCGGCTCTGACGCCCAGACGTCTGGCAAGGGTTCCCGGACCAAGCAGGCCTCAAGCTGACCTGCGATCATCGCCGTGCCCAGGATTGAGAGCCGTCTCGGCTCCTCTCCTGGGTCGGCGACACTCAACTTGTGTTGACATTTAGACTCAACAAAAAACCCTGGCCATGGTATAAATAGGACAGATGCAGTCCTCGGTTCGAGGACGCTCCCGAGGAGCGAATCACCCCCAGGCTTACCTAAGCCAAGTCGGCGTCCGCCGTTACGCTGAGGGCACGCCTGTGAGTAACCATTACAACCACCTCTGTGTGGAGGAGTAGACGTAACGACATGACGATCAGACCGACAACTCAAGACGCAGCGGCAACCAAGTCGCCGAAGGTGGTGACGTGGTAGTGGCTCTTAAGAAGTCGGATCTGTACAGCTCCCTCTGGAAGGGGGCCGACGAGCTTCGCGGCTCGATGGACGCCTCGCAATACAAGGACTACGTCCTGACTCTGCTCTTTGTGAAGTACGTCTCAGACAAGGCGAAGGCGAGCAAGAACAGCCTGATCGTCGTGCCCAAGGGAAGTTCCTTCGACGATCTGCTTCTTCTCAAGAACAAGCCCGACATCGGCGAGCAGATCAATGTCGCCATTCGCGCGCTAGCCGATGAGAATGATCTCGTTGGCGTTATCAACAACGCGAACTTCAATGACCCGAACAAGCTCGGCGATGGCAAAGACATGGTTGCCCGGCTCAGTAACTTGCTCGGCATCTTCCAAGATCTGGACTTCTCCGGCTCGCGCGCCGAAGGCGACGACCTTCTGGGCGATGCGTATGAGTACCTCATGCGGCACTTCGCGACCGAGTCAGGGAAGTCAAAGGGGCAGTTCTATACGCCGGCCGAAGTCTCGCGCATCATGGCGCAGCTGATCGGCATCACATCGAGCACGCCGAAGTCAGCGACTGTGTATGACCCGACCTGTGGCTCTGGCTCGCTGCTTCTAAAGGTGGCCGACGCTGCCCCGAACGGTCTCACCGTCTATGGGCAGGAGATGGACAACGCCACTTGGGCGCTGTCAGTCATGAATATGATCCTCCACGGAAACGAGACCGCGGAGATTGCGCCAGGCAACACTCTCACCACGCCGAAGTTTCTCAAGGACGCGAAAACAATCCAGACCTTCGACTTCGTTGTCGCCAATCCACCCTTCTCGGTGAAGACATGGACCAATGGCCTGGAGGAAGACTACGGACGCTTTGAGTTTGGTCGCCCGCCCGAGAAGAACGGTGACTTCGCGTTCCTGCTCCACATCCTTAAGTCCATGAAGTCGACGGGTAAGGGCGCTGTCATTTTGCCGCACGGTGTGTTGTTCCGGGGCAACGCCGAAGCCAACATCCGCCGCGAGATCGTCAAACGAGGCTTCATTAAGGCCATTGTCGGCTTGCCGACAAACCTCTTCTACGGTACCGGCATCCCGGCCTGCATCCTTATTCTCGATAAGGAGAGCGCGGCAGACCGCAGGGGTATCTTCATGATCGATGCGTCGAAGGGCTTCGAGAAGGACGGCCCGAAGAACCGTTTGCGTCCTCGTGACATGCACAAGATCGTGGACGTCTTGACTAGGCAGCTCGAGGTCCCGCGGTACTCGCGCATGGTGCCGCTCGATGAGATCGCCGACGTGAAGAATGACTACAACCTGAACATTCCGCGCTACGTCGATTCATCGGAGCCCGAGGATATCCAAGACTTACACGCCCACCTGCAGGGCGGCATTCCTGATCGCGATTTGGACGCACTACAGCCGTACTGGGAGGCGTTCCCTTCGCTGCGCGCGACTCTCTTTGAGCGCGTGCGACCGGGCTATTCCGACCTCATCATCGACAAGAGTGCGATCCAGGCAACGATCACCGGCTCGTCGGAATATCGCGGCTTCCGCGACGACGTGACAAATCAGTTGTCTCAGTGGTGGACTGGCCATTCTCAGGAGCTGGAACATATCAGCGCGACAACTCGTCCACCCACTCTGATTGAGTCCCTCGGGGAGGAGCTGCTTGCTCGCTTTCGTTCCCGACCGCTGATCGACGAGTACGGCGTTTACGAGCAACTCATGCGCTACTGGCACGAGACCATGCACGACGACGTGGCGCTGGTCATGAGTGAAGGCTGGCTTGATGCCTCAAGACCCCGACCTGCAAGGATCCTCGGTGAGGACAAGAACAAGAAGCCCATCTATGAAGACGCGCACATCGTGTTCGGAACCGGCGTCAAAGCTGCTCGCTGGGTCGCTGACCTCCTCCCCCCAGAACTCATCATCGATCGCTATTTCAAATCGGAGAAGGACGCGTTCGAGCAGCTTCAGGCTGCCGTCGACGCCGCCACGCAGGCGATTGTCGAGTACGTCGCAGAGAACGCCGTCGAAGATGGGCTTCTCTTCGAAGCCGCCGATGAGGATGGGAATGTCACTAGCAGGTTAGCAACCGACCGACTCCAAGCCGCGAAGGTCGAAGGGGGCCAGGTTGATGAGATCGCATCGCTGAACCACTTGCTAACTCTGTTCAAGGCCGAGGCAGCCGCCAAGAGGGCAGTAAGGGAAGCCAAGGTCAGACTCGAGCAGGCAACACTTTCTCAGTACGGCCGTCTAGACGAATCGGCTGTAAAGGACCTCGTCATTGAGGACAAGTGGAACCGAACAATCGCTCTGGGCATTCAGAACGAGCTCGCTTTGCTCACTCGGCAGCTGGTCGACCGCCTACGGGTACTTACTGACCGGTACGAGGAGACGCTCAGCAACTTGGACCGCAAGATCCTAGGCACGCGAGAAGAAGTCAGTGCTCATCTAGCACTACTTGGGGCGGACGAATTGCTGTCAGGAGCTCGGAGGCTCCCCGGTTTCACGGATGAATGGCAAGAGGTGACGCTGGGTGAGCATGTGACGTACGTAAAGACTGTTGCACTCTCGCGTGCCCAGCTCGATAAAGAGTCACCGATCCACTACCTGCACTACGGCGACATTCACACGAGCGATGACATCATGCTGAACGCAGCGACGACCCCGATGCCGCGAGCCAGTGCCGACCGCATCAAGACCGCGGGCTTTCTCCAGGTCGGTGATCTGGTATTCGCGGATGCCTCCGAAGATCCCGATGGTGTCGGCAAGTCGGTTGAGATAACTGGCGTGCCGGCCAATGGTGTGGTTCCGGGTCTGCACACAATCGCAGCACGCTTCGATAAGGCTGTTCTCGCGGATGGCTTCAAGGCGTATCTCCAGTACATGCCAGAGTTCCGTTCCGCATTGCTTCGACTAGCCGCAGGGACGAAGGTCCTTGCAACTACGCGGGCATACATATCCAGCGTTTCGCTTCGGCTCCCGGGCATCCCCGAGCAACGCGCGATAGCGACTGCACTCAGCGCGGCAAGTCGCGAGATCTCGCTCATTCGGCAGCGTCTGCAAAAGACGAAGGCGATCGAGGTTGGGATGCGCCAGCAACTCCTATCCGGACAGGTTCAATCCGGGGCGGGGAGCGTTATATGAGCAAGGTTGGACAGATCGAGCGCAAGACCCAGGACCGAGTCGTCAAGCTCTTCCACCAGCGACTCGGATATGAATACATCGGCAACTGGGAGACACGAGAGGAAAACTCTCATATCGAGGAGCTTTACCTCCGTCAGAATCTCGCCGCTCGTGGCTATAGCGAAAATCTGGTCATCAAGGCCCTTTTTGAGCTTCAAAAGGCGGGTGCAGTTGGCGGAGGAACGTCACTGTACGAAGCCAACCGGAAGGTTTACGAGCTTCTGCGCTACGGCGTCAAGGTCAGTCCAGGCGCGGGTCTACCGCACCAGACCGTCTGGTTGATCGAATGGTCCAATCCGAACGCTAATCACTTCATGATCGCCGAGGAAGTGTCGATCAAGGGCGAACACAATAAACGTCCCGACGTGGTTCTTTACATCAACGGGCTCGCACTCGGTGTCATCGAGCTCAAGCGCTCAAAAGTGAGCGTCTCCGAAGGTATTCGGCAGAACATCGGCAATCAGAAACAGCACTTCATCCAGTCGTTCTTCACCACCGTCCAGTTGGTCTTCGCTGGCAACGACGTCGAAGGCCTGTGCTACGGCGTGATTGAAACGCCTGAGAAGTACTGGCTGGAATGGAAAGAGGCGAGTACAGGCGAGGAACGCCTCGACGCAGGCCTTCTACAGATGTGCTCCAAAGAACGGTTCCTCGAACTGATCCACGACTTCATCGTCTTCGACGCGGGTGTCAAGAAGGCGGCTCGCCATAACCAGTTCTTCGGTATCAAGGCTGCACAGGATCGCATCGCCCGACGGGAGGGCGGCATTATCTGGCACACCCAGGGTTCGGGTAAGAGCCTAACCATGGTGTGGCTTGCCAAGTGGATCCGCGAGAATGAACAGGACGCCCGTGTCCTGATTATCACGGATCGCACTGAACTCGACGAACAGATCGAGAACGTCTTCGGTGGCGTCAATGAAGCCATCTACCGGACGAAGAGCGGCGCCGATCTCATTAGCAAGCTCAACTCCAACACTCCCAGCCTGATCTCGTCGCTGGTCCACAAGTTCCGCGCTGGAGATCACGATCGTGAGCGCGACGAGGCTGGGGAGGAATTTCTTCGGCAGATCAATGCCCGGGTACCGGCGGGCTTCGCTGCTAAAGGCAACCTGTTCGTCTTCGTCGACGAGGCACACCGCACCCAGTCGGGCAGAATGCACGGCGCGATGAAGGAGTTGCTCCCTGGAGCGATGTTCATCGGCTTCACCGGCACACCGCTGTTGCGAGCCGACAAAATGACCAGTATCCAGCAGTTTGGGACGTTCATCCATACCTACAAGTTCGACGAAGCTGTGGCCGATGGTGTCGTGCTCGATCTGCGTTACGAGGCGCGCAATATCGACCAGGACCTCATGAGCCACGGCAAGGTCGACCAGTGGTTTGACGCCAAGACGAAGGGCATGACCGACCTCACGAAGGCCGAGCTCAAGAAGCGTTGGGGCACCATGCAGAAGGTTGTCTCGTCAGAGCCGCGTGCCAAGCAAATCGTGATGGACATCCTGAGCGACATGGACATCAAGCCACGCCTTATGGATGGCCGGGGCAACGCAATGCTCGTGGGTGAGAGCATCTACCAGGCGTGCAAGTTCTACGAGATGTTCGTCGGTGCCGGCTTCGAAGGCAAGGTTGCGATCGTCACAAGCTATGTTCCCAATGCGAGTGATATCGCCAAGGAAGACTCGCTGGCGGGCAAGACCGAGAAGATCAAGCAGTACGAGACGTATCGCAAGATGCTCGCGAACTTCTTCAATGAGCCCGAGGACACCGCAGTCACGCGGCTTGACGAGTTCGAGAAAGAAGTGAAGCGGCGCTTCGTCGAAGAGCCTGGCCAGATGCGCCTACTTATCGTCGTTGACAAACTCCTGACCGGTTTTGATGCACCGAGCGCCACCTATCTCTACATTGATAAGTCCATGCGCGACCACGGGCTATTCCAGGCCATCTGCCGCGTCAACCGGCTTGACGGCGATGACAAGGAATATGGCTACATCGTCGACTACCGTGATCTCTTCAAGTCTCTGGACCGGGCAATTACCGATTACACGTCGGGTGCCTTCGACGGGTACGAGAAGGAAGACATCGACGGCCTGCTCAAGGATCAAATTGAGCAAGCTCGCGAGGATCTTGACGAGGCGCTCGAGCGTATTCGAGCGCTGATCGAACCCGTCGCGCCGCCGCGGGAGACGCAGCAATACCAGCACTACTTCGTCGCGTCTGAGCCGGGCAATGCGGTTCAGATCAAGGCCAACGAGATGCGCCGAGTTGACCTCTACAAGTCGGTCTCCTCACTGGTTCGCGCCTATGCGTCCATCGCCAACAACATGTCGGAGGCTGGATACTCCTCAGCCGAGGTCGCGGCGATCAGACGTGAGGTCGCGCACTACGTCGACGTTCGTGATGAGGTCAAGATCGGCGCAGGTGAAAATGTCGACTTCAAGCAGTTCGAGGCTGGCATGAGGGCGCTACTTGACACCTATATTTACGCCAGCCCATCGGAAGTCGTGGCGACATTCGAGAACAAGGGGCTCATCGAGCTCATCGTAGAACGAGGAGCCGGCGCGCTCGACGACTTGCCGGAAGGCATCAAGAAGAACAAAGAAGCGGTCGCAGAGACGATCGTCAACAACGTCCGTAAGACGATTATCGACGAGCACGCGATGAATCCGAAGTACTACGACTCCATGTCCACTCTTCTCGACGCCCTTATCGAGCAGCGCAAGCAGGATGCGCTGGATTACGCGGAGTACCTAAGCCAGCTCATCGAGCTGGCCGAGAAGGTTGGTCGCGGCGATTCAGATCGGACCTATCCGGACTGGGTACAGACGCGCGGGGTTCAGGCCATCGTTGACTACTTCGATGATGATGTCGAGACAGCCAGGATGGTGCATTTCACCGTATTGCGCGAACGTCGCGCCGGTTGGGTTGGTAGCTCTCGCAAGGAGCGAGAACTCGCGAACATCCTCCGTGACGAGCTCCCGGACCTCTCCGAGGCCGATTTCGATGAACTATTCAAGCTCATAAAGAATCAGCCCGAGTATCAGGGCCGGGGCCACTAGTGACGTCCGCCTACTTGATGGTCGCCGGCCTGGGCATCGATGTCATTTACAAGGACATCAAGAACTTGCACATTTCGGTCTACCCACCTGTTGGCCGGGTCCGTGTCGCGGCTCCGGAGCGCCTTGATGAAGACAGTATCCGCCGCGCCATAATTCAGCGTTTGCCATGGATCAAACAGCAACGAGCCGATCTCCAGAGTGCAGAACGGCAGACGCCACGAACGATGCGCTCAGGGGAGACACACTACGTCTGGGGCAGAGCACTTCTGCTCGACGTCTCGCGCAACGGGCGATGGGGCGTCAAGGTCGATGGAGACACCCTCTGGGTTATCTCGCCCGAGGGCACTGATGCTGAGCACCGGTACGCGACCCTTGACCGTTGGTATCGCCGCGAACTCAAAGCGGCGCTTCCGCCTCTCCTCGAGAAGTGGCAGGCGCTCATCGGCCGCGAAGCTTCGAAGGTTGTTGTGCGGCGCATGAAGACAAAATGGGGCACATGCCAACCAAACTCGGGAGCCGTCTGGTTCAATCCCGAGCTCGCGAAGAAGAACCCACGCTGTCTCGAATACATCGTCGTCCACGAACTCATGCACTTCGATGAGCGCACCCATAATGAACGCTTCGTTGCACTAATGGACACGCACCTTCCGGACTGGCGCGCGAGGCGCGATGAGTTGAACGAGGCTCCGCTCGCAGCGGAGGTGTGGGCATGAGCGATCTGCCATATCGAGTCTTGACGATCGATGGCGGTGGAATCAAAGGCGTGTTCGCCGCATCGTTCCTCGCTGAAGTCGAAGACAGTCTCGGCGGCAGGCTCGTCGATTACTTTGATTTGATCGCTGGCACGTCGACGGGTGGAATCATCGCGTTGGGCCTCGGCATGGGCCTTTCGGCGCGCGAGATCCTGAGTTTCTACGAGGTCGATGGTCCATCAATCTTCAAGCGGACCCCGTGGAGTCTCCTCCGCCAGGTTGGCATGGCGAAGTACAACCCCAAACCACTGCATGAGGCGCTCGGACGCGTGTACGGGGACCGGCGACTAGGGGAGAGCCTGACGCGATTGATGATTCCGTCTCTCGACTTGGAGACCGGCGAGGTCCACGTGTTCAAGACAGCGCACCATGATCGTTTCGTGCGTGACTACAAGGAGCGAGTGGTCGATGTTGCCCTTGCGACAGCCGCTGCCCCCACGTACTTCCCAACTCACACGCTCGAAGAAGGCGTACCGCTCATCGACGGAGGCATGTGGGCAAACAACCCGATGGGACCTGCTGCCGTCGAGGCGCTCGGAGTCCTCGAGTGGCCAAGGGGCTCGGTTCGACTATTGAGCGTCGGCTGCACAGAGTCTCCTCTCGACACTTATGACCGCTCCAAGCATGGCTTGGGGCTCAACTATTGGGCACGCCGCGTGTTGACAGTCGTAATGGCAGGGCAGTCCTCGGCTTCGCTTGGCACATCGCAACTGCTGCTCGGACATGAGAACGTTCACCGCGTATCGCCAAATGTCAGTCCCCGTCGCTACAAATTAGATGGGGTAGATGGGATCCGCTCTCTGAAGGGGCTGGGGTCCAGCGAGGCGCGCAAGGAGTATCCGAAGATCAGGGGCATGTTCTTCGACGCCGGCCCAGCAAAGCCGTTCGAGCCGCTACGAAAGGAGGACGCATGAAGTTGATCAAGCACTTCGACTCGTTCCTAAAGAACAAAGTCAACCTTCGGGATAGCCGGATCGAGCAGCTCGACTCGCGAGTAAGCGCGGTCGAGAAATTCCTGTCATCAGGGGATGACGTCATAGCCGAGCACTTTGTCGACCTCATACCTCAGGGTTCTTACGCGCAGCGTACGATCATCAACCCGGTTGGCGCCAACGATGAGTTTGACGCTGATGTTCTCTTGGACATTGAAGAAGTTGACGGCTGGGATGCTGAGGACTACGTCCAGGAGCTTTATACCGTTCTTCGGTCCAGTTCGACATATCGCGACAAGGTCAGCCGACGGAGTCGGTGCGTGGTGATCGATTACGCGAACGAATTCCACATGGACGTTGTGCCATTCCTGACGCGCCACGACGAGCGCTACATCACGAACCGCAATGAGAACACCTACGAGCTAACCAATCCCGAGGGATTCAACGAATGGCTCGAGGAGCAAGATCGGCTTGCTGGTGGTCGTCTGGTCAAAGTGATCCGCCTCTTCAAGTACCTGCGTGACTACAAAAACAACTTCTCGGCCAAGTCCGTGATCTTGACGATCCTCCTCGGTGGACGGATCAGCGATGACGCGATTTGGGCCGACTCGGGACACTACAGCGACCTGCCGACCGCATTCAAGAACATCGTCAACGATCTGAATGACTACCTCCAGGCGCATGCGACGATGCCCAATCTCGATGACCCGAGCTGTCCGACCGAGAACTTTAACCACCGTTGGGATCAGGATGAGTATGCGAACTTCCGCACTTGGGTGAAGATCTACTCCGGGTGGATAACTGACGCCTTCGACGAGGTGGATCGCGACGAAAGCCTCAGGAAGTGGCGGAAGCTATTCGGGGACGACTTCGGTACCTATGCAGAGGTGACCAAAGCCACAGAAGCCCACGTTGGTCGATCCGGGGTAACTGACACGGAGGAGAACATCACCGTGCGGTGGGGTATCCCAATCCGGCTCGATCCGCGCCACCGCGTCAAGCTCGTGGGGCGCTTACAAAGGAAGGTCGGATTCCGCCACTACGACTTGCCGACCCGCGGCAACGTGGTCGGGCGCAACCGAATAATCGACTTCCGCGTCGCGCACAACACCGTTCCAGAGCCCTTTGACGTCTACTGGAAGGTGCGAAACACAGGGGAGGAAGCTATCCAAGCCAACGCGATTCGTGGGCAGGTGGTTCCCGACAAGGGTGGCATTTCTCGTTCGGAGCCGACCGCATATGTGGGCAAGCACTACGTCGAGGTTTATATCGTGAAGGGCGGTGTCTGCATCGCGATGGACCACCACCCAGTGATTATCAAATAGCACCCGGGCGATCGCGGAGCATGTTCCGGATCGTCGAAGCTGAAAATCCGATTCGGGCAGCGATCTTGTCGTATGAGAGTCCGTTGGCCCGGAGTGCGGCTGCTTGATCGACCTGCGCTTGACTCATCGAATGCGGCCGACGTCTGATGCTGGCGCGGTTGAGTCGATGGTGGATCGTCCACTCGGTCACTCCGTGCTTGCGGGCGATATCGACTGGTCGCATTCCCGCTTGGTAGTCCGCTACGATGACTTGGTTTGCTTCAGCGCTGAGGCGTCTCGGTCCGGGTCGAACGGTGCTGTGGCGGAGCGCTCGAACTGTTCATTCTTCGCCCGGTCGATGAGCCGAACGACCCCAGTCGCCTCCCGCTCTCGATTGCAGTAAGCGCGCAGCAGGCGCACCAAAGTGTCGTCACCAAGACCCTTGCCAGAGAAAAACGCCGTGACGGCGCCGATCTCGGCTTCCAGGAAGCTGCTGAGGCTCCGAGCACCACTCTTTCGAGTGGTGCCTTTTTCGTGTGCTGCGAGCTGAACGGCGGTGCGAAGCAGGGGAGCGATGCCGAGTAGCTCGTAGCGGCTGTACAAAGCACCATGCCGGCTCCGCCGCTATATGTCGACGACCGTCTCGATGAAAAGCCACTCGGCGAGGATCATCTGAGTGCCGATGTCTCGTGCCACTTCCGACCGCCGTCTGGCCCTGCCGGGTTGTGCTACGCCGTCAGTTCGAGTGGCAAGGCGCGCTCCAGCTGGTGGGACGTGTCTGCAGTGAGCAAGACTGGATTCGCCTGCAGGACGAGCTGGAGCCGGTCAGCGAACTGAGTCTCGGTGAGGGGAGCCGCAGAATCGACCCTCGTTGCTGTGTTCTGGACTTCCTGCAGGACCCGGAGTTGTTCCGGCGTGAATGAGCCGGCCTGAAGCAGTTTTGTGAAGGCTCCGTTCCACTCTTCCTCACTCATCGTGACCTTCAGTGTCGCGAGCAAATCGACAAGTATTTGCTCTGCGCCATCAGGCTTTGCCGTGGTCGGCGTGTCATTACCAACGTGAGATTTGGTGCCCTTCGCGCCGCGGAGCGCACGTAGTTGCTGCCATTTCTCCCGGAGGGTAGGCAGGGCCAGCCTGTTCCACCAGCGCTTCACGTGAGGGGACGCAGCCCGCGCAACCATAATCACGATCGTGGCGACGAGCCGAGCGAGGGCTTCTCGCTCCTCCGGTGTCAGCTCGTCGGAGGAGCGGTACGAAGGCGGCTCATGACCCGTGGCGTCCGAATCGTCGACCCAGTGCCACGCAGCGTGCCCCCTGAGCTCGTTGGTCTCGTCGTCGAAGAGATGCCCGACTACTGCGCCGTCAACGAGCCTCGAGGCTCCGAGGTGCTGGCCGACAGGAACGGTCGGTACGTATGCCACGCCTCAGGTTAGGCCCACCAGCCCGAGGCGGTCACCTGAGCCTCTCCGTTCGTCGCCGCTGAGCAGGGAGGGGTGATCGGCCTCCAGGGCGCCTGATTCCTGCTGGCGTCGCCTGGGAGGGCAGCCAGACGCGCCCGCGACCCCGCAGGCGTGGCACGCGAAGACACGAGGAGCGTCGTAGGAGCCGTGGATCGCACTGCGCCCTGGGAGGTTCCTGAGAAGCAGACTGGTTGCCTGCCGCGGGTATTGATTTAGCGGGCTGGCCGGTCAGCCGTTCCTCGTACCGGCAGGAGGGAGCCCAATGATGGGTAACAAGGAAGGCGAGCAGTTCGACATTGGTGGCGGCGAAAAGCTGACTGTCGATCCAGCGGATAACCCGTGCGATCAGGGTGGTTGATAACAGACGACTACCAACGAATTAGGAGATAAGTCGACGGCCGTCTATGATTCGGATGGCAACATGCCGTCGGGCAAGGGTGCTGGCGACAACGATAGCTTTAAGTACTATATTCGGAGGTGGGTTGGTATGCTCGACAGGCGCCCATGAAAATGCCGGAGAGATGCCGGTAGCCAAGAGGGCCCCGCCAAGCTAAAGCTGAGCGGGACCCTGCTTGTTCCAGGAGTTGCCTATTTCGATCGGACGCGTTCCGGGAGATTTCTCTCAAAACAGATTTTTTGCCATCCCCGCAGGAGTTTGAGGCACATCGCGCACTTTAGTTAGGAGCGCGTCCACGCATCGTACTGATTTTCCGAGATTCCAGTAATAGTACGACCGATTCCGGGCACGAAGAAGGTTGCACTTTGCGCTCCGGGTTCGCCGCTCGGTTGTGACACGAGTTGCGCGACTCTAAATGTCGGTTTATCGTTCTCGGTCTCCCTAACGACTCTTAGGTAGACGGCGCCTCCAAGACCGATTGCGCCGAAACTCGAGTAGACCATATTTCCAATTTTTGGCATTACGTTTCACCTTTTCTTAGGATTATCGCTTCAGCGTCGTTGGTGTAAAGGCGCTCCAAGTTGTAAAAAAGGCATTCGTTTCCCCCGCTCGCATGCCAGGCCGAGCAGTCCGCTCGATCTTTGTCGACTGATCCGTCAATGGGGCCGACTGCGTCCTGGCGACCGATCGATTAGTAGTACTTCCTATGCAGCCGACAAGAGCAAGGTGGAGCCATGCATTCTGCATGAGGGAGCGGCCACGAGGAGAGCGCTTCCTCGAGCGTCGAAACGCTGAGGTGGTCGGGTGCACACGAACCGCAGCTGCAGGCGATCAGGATGAGCTCGGTCTCCGGCTCGTGGTACCGGAGGTGCCACCGTTGCGTCATCGTCTCGTGCAGCTCAGCGATGTGGACCCAGTCGCGTCCGGTCTCGGCGAGGAACTTCGCCATGTCCGAGTACACCTGACTAGCGCGCGCCCAGTCCTCCTCTGCCTGATACTGCAGCGCTGCCCCGTTCGCGAGACGCTAGTAGACGTCACTAAGAGATGCGGGCCGACCATACAGCTCGGCGAGCGAAACGGCTGCCGCGTCCCATGCCGCTTCGTCCACCTGCCAGCTCCCGACGCGCACCAAGAACTTGCGCCGTGCGCGCAGCGCCGCTTCCTCCGCCTTCATCACGTCCGCTTGCTCGGGAGTAACGATCCGAGTCTGACCAACGATCTTTCGCACGAGGATGTGCTGTCCGCACGAGCCGCACTTGCCGCGAGCCTTGGGAACGACGTCGAGTACGGAGCCACAGCTCGGACAGGCCAGGGGAGCGGCCGTGCTCAGAGCAGCGTCCCGAAGGTCCCGCGCCTTGGCCAGCCGATCCCTAAGCTTCGGGTGGTTCGCCCTCGCAGGGTTCTTTTGCCCAGTGAAGAACCGTTCGATGACCGCGACCTCCTCCCCGTAGCGCTTCTGCCTCCGGAGTGTCATGGCAGCCCACTCGGTGTAGGCCGGCGCCCGTCCGTTCCGTTCGATCTCGTCTGCTCGCTCAGTTGCCGCGATGCACTCGAACAACAGCTCAAGCGCCTCGTCGTACTGCTCCGCATGTCGGAGCGCCTGGATCTCGTCGACGTGCTCCGTGAAGTGCTTCCCCCGAACCTTCGAGGCCCGGGCAACCTTCCCTCGCTGGCGCTCGGCCGCAGCGACCTCCCGCTCCATCTCCTCGATCGACAGGAGCGGCTCCGGCGAAGCTCCCGACAAGTCGACTTCGACAGCCGTCGCGCGCCCCGTCGTGGAGGTCGTCGTCACGCGGATGGTGTGAGGAGGTGATGGAGGGGCTGCTGGCTCCGTGGAGATGAGTACGGACGGAGCCGGGCTTGAACTCCCTGGCGTGCCACGGCCGAACAGTGAGCGGATCCAACCCATGCACGCATCTCCCTCAAACTGTCGCGAGCCTACCGGCGGCAATGTGCCAGCCATCGGCATCGGGTGCAATCGAAAGCAGAACGACGTTGCTCACCCCGGCTGAAGCCGAGGTGAGCAACGCGCCGAGGCGAAGAGACCGACGCGTCGGCCGAGCGTCAAGGCCGTCAACGCCGACCAGGACCCAGGGCAACTACAGCCCTATCGGCGTGGAGCCGAAGGTAAGAATGACTCAGTCCAGCGCTGCTCGAGTTGACTGCTACTCAGCCCAAACTGCGTGAGATTCCCTCCCACGAGGGTTGCGTCTTTAAAGCCGTCGCCAATTTGGATGGCGCCAGCGAAGCTGGACACCACAGTCCGAAGTTGCTCCAGGCGCGCGAAAAACAGGGCGCGGGCGCCCTGCCGCGCAACGGCATCTCACATTGGCTGCCGCGAAGGGTGAATCATCACCGGCACACCGAAATACCGGCCTTCGGGATACTCGGAGTCGAACCAGTCAGCCGAATGGCTGAGCGGCTCGAGATACTTGCGTGAGACTTCGTCGACCTTTGCCTCACTCCTGCAATCGATCACCCAGTATCGATCGTCTCCTATGGCCCAAAGGTTGTCCGGTCCGATACCGGTCTCCTGGTCGGGTCGCGAGGAGGCGAAACCGAGTAGCTGTCCAAGCCGTTGCAGTGCAGTCTCAAATTGCTTGTGGCTGTTATAAGCCGTGCTGGGGACGAGATCGAGTAGCAGCGCCTCGACGGCGACCTCGAGTGTTCTTGCGGTGGCAAATTCAGCCGTCATGTACTCAACGGAGGCGGCCGCCTGATCGCCAACGGTCGTGACTCGTGGCCGCGCGATCTCGTGAGGAATCTTTAGAATGAAATTGTTCTCGATCCGGGCCGAGCGCTGCAGCTCTCGTGCTTCTGTTGGGTCGATAGCGCCGGAATAAGAGGCTGCGCGCTGCTTCAATCAACCCTTTGTCGCAGAGTCGAGCCCGGTCGGCAAGTCCGCGAGGAACTCATTTGCTTCAGCAAACCGTTAGGCAAGTGCCAGCGCGAACGAGTCGCGCTCCGCTCTTGCAACCGCGGGGACAGAGTCGGCGTGCTGGTAGGTCACTCCTTCGAGAACCTGCTTGCTGGCGCGAACCCAATCGCTGTCGCGGGACAGGAAGGCGTCAACAGCGCCTTCGAAGTAACTCATCGACTGACCGCGACCGCGACGCGAAAACTGCATAGAGAGGTCGTACTGGGCTCGGGTTGCAGGGGACAGCTTCCGTCGGTCCGACGCCGCGAAGAGTCGTTCGGCCAAGCGGGGGTCGAGAAGAATAATGGCGCAGTAGTCATCGGTCGAACGGACGCCTCATCCCATCCCCTGTTCGATGCGCTGAGTCTCCCGCGAGTCCATCGCCTCAGTGCCGCCGAGCGCGACGGCTTCGACTAGCTCGACCGGAGAGTAGCGTTCGGGGAGCCCATCCAGGATGAGCACGCGGCAGGCACCGGTGGGCTGCTCGACGCCGTCGTAGCGCGCGACGAGAACGACTCGAGCACCGCAAGGAGCTCGACGCAACCCATCCCTTGATACGCAACGAAGTAGGCAAGAGCTTCAAGCTGATCGAGGGTGCCTTCAGCACGGCCTCCCGCGCCCACGGCGTCACCGACGAACAGCGCGAGGAGATCGTTCGCCGGCACCGCAGTCCCAGACCGGCCTACGCCTCCGTCTCTGAAGCTGAGCAGTACGACTCGAAGTGCGGCGGGGGAGTGTCCAGCAATGTGACGATCGTGCCCATCGCCCATCGCCCATCGCCCAGCGCATCGGCAAGAAGAAGTTCGTTTGTGCGGTGCTCGCGTATGTCCGCTGGAAGATGGAGCAGCCCGACTACGTGCGGGACGACAGCAAGGCAGCGGTTGTCTCTGCTCAGATCCTTGAGCCCGCGGTAGGAGCCTCGCCTTCATCGTCTTCGGATCGACGCCGTAAAGCGCACCAAGCTGGTTCAACGACCAACCCTGTGTCTTTAGCTGCGCAGCATCCTCTAGCTGCCGAGGAGTCAGCACAACCTGACGCGGAACGTGCTGCTGCTTGAGAGCGGACCGAAACGCCTCTCGGCTCACGCCCCACGATGTGGCGAGCTGGCGGATGTTCCATCGGCTACTCAGCGGCCAGCCTCCCCTTCTGCTCGTCGGTCAGCCGCACCTGGCGCTGACGGAGGGCCTGCACACCAACCGGAGGAGCAGGCGACTCTGGCTCGTCACCCCTGTTGATCCCGGTCCTGGCGGCCACCAGCGCGCGCTCCCATCTTTCTTGATTAGTTGCGGATAGGGGCGCCACGATCCGCAATCGGGATCAGTCCATCGGACGACCGCCGCTTTCGCTCCGTCTGACGCCAGCGTCCGCCCCCCCCGCCCAGCACTCCGAGCTCTGCTCGTCGAGGCGACGACGGTCCGAGCCCTCGATGGTCCTGCCCGGGTGGGGACTCCTCGGCGGCAGGGACGCACGACCGAGGAGCTCCTTCGCGGGTTCTCGGCCGTCCTCGTCCTGAGCCTCTCCATCCAGCGGGACACGTTCGCGGACAGACGGCGCGCGGGTTTCAGTGCGCTGCTCGCGATAGCCGGTCGCATGGCGGCCGTCCGCAGGCGGTCGCTGTCGGAATTCGAGACCCCCTTCCTCGGCTGGATGTGGCGGGCCGTCCTCCGCCCGCGGTGCGTGCGCGAGCTCCTCGATCAGGCGAGGGCGGAGAGGACATCTTGGAGCGACGCCCACCGCCCGACCGCTCACGGCCTTCTGAGGGCGTCTCGCGGGCCTTCGCTCAGGCGGCGCCGCCATGATCGAGGCTGGTACTCGACGGAAGGTTCTCTGTGAGCATGTTCAAGCGCGTTCTCGGCATGGCGTCGAAGGCGCTCGATTCGAAGAGCGGCTCGGGGTCGTCCTCGAGCGGGACGACCGATTGGCGCGATATCGTGCGCACCGCCGCCGACAAGGTGACGGGCGACTCGCGGAGCGGGCAGGCCCAGCCGCCTCAGCAGTACGGCTCACCGCGGCGACCCTCCGCGCGCCCGCAGGACGCCCGGCCCGGGCAGCAGCCGGTGGTCACGCAGGAGGACCGCGCAGCGATCGCGCGCTACGACTACCTCCTCCGCACCGCCGACCCCGAGCAGCTCGAACAGGTGCACCGGGACGCGTTCGCGAAGCTGACGACGGCGCAGCGCACCCAGGTCGAGGCGCGGCTCCGCGACGAGCTGCCCGCGAACGAGCAGCCGCGGTCCTCCGCCCCCGAGGACCTGGCGCGCGCGGCGACGCGCGGCGAGGCGAACGATGCGGGGTTCCTCAAGAAGATGTTCTCGAAGCCGGGGACCCGCGGCGCCCTCGCGGGTGCCGGCGTCGGAGCGGCGGCGGGCATCGGGCTCGGCGCGGCGGGCGGACTGCTCGCGGCGGTCGCGGGCGGCGCCGTGATCAGCAGCGTCGCCGGTCCGCTGCTCGCGCAGGCGTCCGGCCTCGGAGTGGACTTCGAGAACCTCGCCGGCGGGTTCGGCGATCTGGGCGACTTCGGTGACATCACGGGCGGCGCAGGAGAGTTCGTCTCCGGTGCGGGTGAGCACGTGTCCGGGCTGGGGGAGCAGGTGTCGGAGTTCGGCTCCGACTTCCAGCTGCCGGGGCTCGGCGACCTCGGGAACCTCTTCGACCGCTAAACGGACGGGACCGGAGCGCGCCTGCGGAGGAGCGGCGACGCGATCGCGAGTGCCGCGCCGACGACGAGCAGCACGGCCCCTACGATCGCGACGGCGGTCGTCGACCAGTCGGGGAGGTCGACCACCGTCGTGCCGTCGAGCAGCGTCCATTCGCAGGCCGCGCCCAGCGGCCACCACGACCAGAAGCCGCGGACCAGGTCGCCTGCCTCGGGCGGGACGCCGCCCAGGCTGACGCTGCACACGTAGTCGAAGCCCTGACGGTCGATGTTCGCGAACTGCAGAGGTACGAGCGCGAGGGCCGCGAGTCCGGCGACGGCGAGGACGAGGCCGGCGAGCAGGGCGAGACGCGCGGCGGTCAGGCGCTTCCTCGCCGGCGTCGAGGCGGGGGCGGGCGGCGTCTCGGTCATCGTCCGATGGTGGCACGCGTTCGTGGGGAGCAGGCGTGTGCGCGGGATCGGCGCCGAACAGCGCGGAGGCACGGGGCGGATGCGTCGGAGCCGCTCCTCGACCGCAGGCGCCACGGACGTCGGCCGACACAGCGGCGACGGGGAGCCCTCGGCGTCGTACCCTCGACTGCATGGGGTTCGTCTTCTCGCTGGTGATCATCGTCCTGACCGTGCTCGCGCTGGTCGACGTCGTACGGCAGCCGGACAACATCATCAAGAACCTGCCCAAGATCGTGTGGATCCTGCTGATCTTCTTCCTCCCGCTCATCGGCGTCTCGCTGTGGTTCCTGCTCGGGCACGACTGGAAGCGCGGCGACGGCGGATCCTTCGTGCCGGGCGGCCGAGTGCCCCGCCGCCGGAAGCAGGCGCCGCCGCCGATGGTGGTGCGGCCCGCTCCGAAGAGCACCGAGGAGCAGCTCGCCGACCTCGAGCGCGAGGAGGCGCACTACGCGCGGCTCGCCGAGGAGCAGCGTCGCCGCCGCGAGGGTGAGCGGCCGCTCGACGCGTGAGCGGCCGCTCCGGAGGCCGCTACTTCGAGAAGTTCGACGCCGCCCACTGGATCGAGGCGATCTTCGCCTGACCCGCGACGCTCGGGTGGAAGTAGTCGGTGGTCCCGATCAGGCCCTTGGTGACGGGGGTCGCGGTGAGCGCTCCGCCGTCCCAGTCGCAGAGCTGACCGGCGGCGCTGCACGCCGTCTGCAGCGCGGTGTTGTACTGCGTCGTCCGCGTCTTCGCGGCAGCGGCGGAGGCGGCCGCGGCGGTGCTGCTGAGCCTGCGGCCGGTGGAGCTGACGCCGCGCGTGGTCCGGCAGAGGTCGCCGCCCGCCCAGACGAGCGCGCCGACTCCGGTCTTCACGACCGACCACTCGGAGGCCACGTTCGGCATCGACGAGAGGACGATGCGGGCGGAGGGCCACGTGGTGCGGATCTTCGTGATCGCGGCGGAGGCTCCGGTGCGGAACGTGCTCGCCGGCGTCATCGTGTAGCCGTCGGAGGCGACGCGGTTGTCGGGAGAGCAGAGGTCGTTGCCGCCGATGAGCAGGGTGACGACGTCCGGCCGCACGCCGGCGGCGACCGCGGCGTCGATCCGCGAGGGGACCTGCGCGACGACGTCGCCGGTGGTGGCGAAGTTCGCGGTCGTGACGGTGGTGCCGGGGAGCGCGGTCCGCAGGCGCGAGGCGAAGGAGTTCACCGAGGAGCTGGTGCCGGTGGACCAGTTGTTGCGGGGGCAGTCCGCGAAGGAGCCGCAGGTCCCGTAGGCCTGGGTGATGGAGTCGCCGAGGCTCAGCACCGAGAGGGTGGCGGGAGTGGCGGCGGCGGCGGCCTGCGCCGGGAGCAGCGCGGCGGCGAGGGCGAGCGCGGCTCCGACGGCGAGGGCGCGGACGCGGCGGCTCGGGGTCGGCGGGCGGGAGGGGGAGAGGCTCATG